>CAYYUU010000553.1:0-5675 GCA_964474955.1 uncultured Alcaligenaceae bacterium
CAACCAAGCCACAATCGCGTTTGGACAACAAGCCTCCAAAGGTTCCGAAGATGCTCAAATTCAGGGTTGGATTCAACAGTTAGGCGATTCCCGATTCACCAAACGAGTGGTTGCGTCCAAAGAACTCCAGAAAATCGGATTGAAAGCGGTCCCGGACCTTTGCCAAGCTCTCGACAACAGCGACCCCGAAGTTGCCCAACGAGCGGGTTCGGTCTTGGAACAGGTGTTGCAAAAAGCCGCAACGAAAAATGCGAACTCTTTGCCGATGGGCGTTTTGGAACAACTGGCAACGGGTCGATCCAGTAACCTCTCGGCCATGGCCTTGACGATTTAGGCGCAGCAGAAAGCAAAGAACAACGAAAAAGCCAAAGCCCTGCTGAAGAAACTCTCGAAAAACTCCGACGAAAAATTGGCCGTCATGGCATTGGACATTCTCGACCCCATGCCAACAAACCCGACAGCCCGGCGTTATTGGCAGCACCGCCAACGCATGAAAGCCCAACTGGAAAGCTACAAGAAACAACTTGCAGCTCTGAACGGCAAGACCGATTCGCAGTCGCAACAGCAGCGGGCTCTCCTACAAAGCCGCATTCGCTCCGCCGAGCGAAGTATTCAGACGTATACACGATTGATTAACCGATACCGCAATCGATCGACTCCGAATATCCGTGGGCGAGTTATTCAACGCGGTGCAGCGCCGGCTGTCCGACGGATTCAGATTCGGGTCAATTAAATAAAATTGACTTCGGATAGTGGGAATTTCGAACAAAGCCCAAGCGTCCGCGAAGACGTTTGGGCTTTGTTTATTGTTGGCGTTTGTTGGATTTTAGGGCGTTCCACGCTTGGTTAGGGCACAGTCCACGATGTTGAAACCCTTCAAGAATATTTTGGATGGGACACCGCAGAGCTTGAGTCGAGCCTTCGTAAAGCGTTTCGGCGGTTCGTTCGGCCAATTTCCGCAAGATGCCTTTGCCCTGACTGAACATCTCCTCGACCGGATTGGAATTTCGCGAACGTTCAAATTGACCCAGATGATGATGTCGCCTTCTTCGATCACGGGCACAAGACACTTTTTTCACAAACGTTCGAAAAACTTTTCGATCGGTCCCTCCTTCGAACGCCAGAGAGGCCACCACGCCAAAAAGCCGAAGGCCCCAAATCGTTTTGGTTCTTGTAGGCCGCTGGCGCCTCATCGGAAACTCTTGGGCCCATCGCAGCGCGGCCATAGGGGCGAGCCATGTTCGTCGCCGCACCGGTTTCGTCGACATAAATGCGTTTGTTCAGGGGGACAGAGGCGATGTCTTTTTGGAATTGTTGGCTCTCGCGCTTTACTTGTTACTTTGCTTTGGCATTGCCCGAGTCCCCGTCGATTTGCCAACAAAGAACCAGGCGGCGATTTAGCGAATCGAACCTTTTGTGGCTTCGCCAGCTTCGACGACGCGTTGACGTAGAGCAAGGGAGTCAGGTTTCTTGGCAGACCTCCAGAAAGTTGGGAGCCGGACGACTCTACTTTCATTGGACGTCTGTGCTCAATCCAAGCGTGAATCGCTCGAACCGAACCCTAGAACTATAGATATATCGTTCTCGCAATTCTGGAATGACCCTCACCAAAGAACATTAGAATGAGACAATTCATAATTCGAAGTAGTTACACTCTTCTGAGTTTCGTTGCTTTGGTGAATCCGATGTCGGCGCAAGCGGGCGGCATCCCCAAGGAATATCGCAAGACCGTCCAAAAGGCTCTCGATTATCTCGCCAAAGCCCAGAAGAACGATGGCCTGGGGGGAGGATACTGGGAAGGAAAAGACGGTAAGTTTCGTGTCTCTTTGACCGCGTTGTCTGGAATGGCCTTGTTGATGGAAGGTTCGACGATGCGATCGGGGCGATATTCCAAACATATACGCAAGGCCGTACGCTGGATAACATCTCAAGTTCATAATGGACCGCCGCGACAAGGACTGATCGGCAGAGTTCGAAAGAAAGAGCAATATTCATATATGTATGGCCACGGATACGCCACGACGTTCCTGGCGAAAGTATATGCTGGTGAGACAAACCAACTCGAAAGTAACATACTCAATAAGATCCTCACGAAGGCCGTGAAGTTCACCATCGCCGCGCAGACTGCGGGAGGTGGATGGTATTATATGTCGGTGAAAGATGGAGCCATTTCGGACGAACCCAGCATAACGATTCCACAGATCCGGGCACTTCTCGCGGCGCGAACTGCTGGAATTGCTGTCCCTAAAAAAACGATCCAACGCGGTCGGAAAAACTTGGAACTCTGGACCACGCCAAAGAAACTTCGATCACGACAGGCAGCGCGGAACGACCGCCTCGCGATCCTTGGGGCAGCGCTCTTGTTCGCGTTGCAGTCCGATGATGTCAAACTGGCCGACGTGAAGAAATGGCTTCAGCATGCGCGAAGGCTCAACAAAAACCGAGAGACTCAGCGGTATACAGACTATTACTACGCGCAAGCCATCTATCGTTTGGGTGATCAACAGTGGACCAAACTCTTTGGCGCCAACGATCCGAACCCCGTGACGTGGTCTGGCTATCGCAAGAATCTGTTCGATCGGTTGACCAAATCGCAATCCGCGGATGGAAGTTGGAACGTTGGTGGACTTGGCCCGATTTATTCGACAGCCATCTATGCCACAATCATGCAACTCGACAACACTCCAGTTGCCATCTCACCTCGTTAACAAATGTCCTCTTGGTTTGTGTATTCCGATTCGGTTATGCTGCTTGGAGAGGACCTCAGCCTTCTCCAAGTTCCCAGCTTCTGTGTAACCGCGATCAAAGCCTATGAATGCACAGCCCCAGTCTCACCTGAATATCGTTGTTGCCGCTCCAGATGTTCTGGCACGATTTCCGGAATTGAATGGAAACACGATACTTGTTTCTCAGCAAGTCGTTGATTCGGGTGTGTTGACGTCCTCGCTGGTCGTGGAGTTGGAAGTTGGATTTCGCGAAGATAACAAGGATTGTCTGAAGCGAGACCTGCCAAACGTCGCACCTGCCAGACTCGTCAATCTCGATTCACGCGGGCTCGTGAAACCCGGGATTGTGGTGAATAAGGACGACTATCTTGTCGGAAGAGAGTCGACGAAAGAGTCATCCGACATGACGCCCGAAGAGAAATTACTCCACGCGATTTTCGGCAGGTCGGGCTCGGACGTGCGAGACAATTCCTTGGTCTATCCGTTTCGTGATCCTGGTGAAGTTTCGGAAATTGAGGTTCTCTCACAACACCGTGGGAATTGTCCTGGTTGCGGTGTTGTGCCAATCTCTGATGACCAGACCCGTGAGTGTATCTATTGCCACAAGCAACTTGAGGATATCCAACAAGATGAATTGCCCGACGGCATCACCACGCTCGTAAAGGTCCGAATCGCCATCCAACGAGAACTTCGAGAAGGTGACCTCCTCCAAGACGAAGAGGGCAAGATATATGTTCTCGCCAAGATACTGCCACTTTCGGCGATGTCACCTCCTGGATCGTTGACTCCGGCAGAGGTCTATGTGCATCCTGATTCGGGGTTGCGGTCGGGTTCGCAGGAAATCACGAAAGTTCCGCTCCAACTCGAGGAGAAAATTCAATTTCGCGGCACTGGCCCCTATGATTTCAATACCCAACTTCCATCGACGGAGCCCGATGATGTCCCTGCCGTGATGATATCCCGCGACATCGCGAGCAGTCTGTTCCGGCAAGGCTATCGCACCAACTTACTCGAACTATTTACGATCAAGTCGGATGCTGGGGAGGGGCGGACTCAACTTTATGAGTCGCTCATCAACGGCCAACCGTTATCCAAGACTTATGTCCCGACCTGTACCAAGCGACTACAATTCCTCTCGTGCGCCGCTTGTCTGGATATCTCCTGGCCAGAGGAACAAATCTCTGTTTCCGAATTCTCGTGCGACCTCGCGACGCCGGATGTGGTACGTTTGTGGTCTTCTGGAGAGGTGACAAGCGGGGACACTCGAAACGAAAAGACCAAACGCGCCCAGAAAGGCGGACTGTTCTGCGAAACCATCTTTGGACCGGAGCGAGATTGGGAATGTGCGTGTGGGAAATATCGCGGAATGAAATATAAGGGGACTACTTGCGAACGCTGTGGAGTATTCGTGACACATAGGCGCATTCGATCCGAACGTATGGGACACATAGAACTGACATATCCCGTGGTTCATCCGTGGTTCGTCAAGAGCGGTGCCCTAGCAGAACTCCTCGGCATGGAACAACAAGAACTCGAACGCATTGTGTATTATCAATGCGTCGTCGTGACCGAACAGATAAAAGGCGGTCCTGCGCTCGGAACAATCATCGACCGGAGAGACCTTAAGGACTTCGAACTGACGTCCGGAAAACTTCCATTTGTGATCGGCGGTGACGGAGTCCGGAAGCTCCTGGAACTCCGTGGACTGTCCGAATGGTCAGGCGTGATTCTGGATTGTCTGCCGGTGCTTCCTCCCGGATTTCGCGACTTGGAAGAAGATTCCACTTCGGCGTTTCGAGATTTGAATATTCTCTATCGACGTTTTCTGGCTCGCGAAAACAGAATTCGAAAACTCGATGATTTGGAAGCTCCTGATGTCGTCATGTTCTGTGAGAGGCGAAACGACCAACAAGCTGCCGACACGATCTTCGATAATCTCGCGAAACCACGGCCAACTCGCACCAAAGGAGATCGTCCGGAAGATTCCCTGCGAGAGATGTTAGCTGAATCGACTGCGGCCCTTTATGCCAAGCCCGTCGATTTCACGGCCCGTGGAATCGTTATTCCGGATTCAGAACTTGAGCCGAACCAAATTGGTATCCCGGAGATGGCGGTGTTGGAGTTATATTCCCCCAAGTTGCTCCGGAAGATTAAAGAACGCGGCTTGGCGGACACGATCAAGGCGGCCAAACGCTATCTGCGCAAAAATGCTGATGCCGGGACATTCGATAAGGAATTGTGTGACGCGGCAATGGGTGATTGTCCTGTGTTGATCATCACAGAAGAGCACAAGGCGACATCATTGGTTCCGGTCGTCGTGAAGGGGGAAGCTCTCCGAATCCATCCCGACAAAGGGAAGAAACTCGGGATACGATTTGCTGGGGAGAAGTTAATCGTAATGGTACCACTCACCAAACCGGCCATCGATGAAATCGCGAAACCGAAACCTATACGGGACGTCGCGTCGAATGTGTTAAACTGGACGCCGGAACTACTCGTAGAATCGATCACGAGCAGAAAGCCACTTGTGTTGTCGGCCTTCGATCAAGTCGTGTTGGGTTTGGCGAACGATTTGGAGAATGCGCCGGTGCCATAACAATTGAGATAATTGGTATGGAGAACAGACTTCACAAACATATCAACACAACCATCAGGTCTTTACCATGTCTGAAGAACCACTCATCGCCGTGTTCATAGATTTCGAAAACCTTGCCATTGGTGTTCGCACCATGAACGCGGGAGCGTTTCAAATTCAACTCGTGTTAAAGCGACTCCTCGAAAAAGGTCGCATTGTTTACAAGCGGGCCTACTGCGATTGGAAAAATTATCAAGACTCTCTTCGAGAATTCCATCGCCAGGGGATAGAACTTATTGATATTCCACAGAGTAAAATCAGTGGGAAGAACAGTGCTGACATCCGTATGGTCGTTGGCGCTATGGATTTATGTT
>CAYYUU010000554.1:0-5667 GCA_964474955.1 uncultured Alcaligenaceae bacterium
GGCAAACCTACCGAAGCTCAGGCTGGCCCGCCCCGACCGAAGTCCCTCCCGGAATGAAGTTCGGGCAACTCCAAATCGGCCCCAAAGAGATACCGTTCGGTGCCCCCGCGAGCAAACAGCTTCGCCACCTCGCGCCAACCACGTTGCAGTACCCGGCCTTGTTGGGTTTTCCCGAACATGGCTCTTTGCTCATCAAGGCCAGCGGAGAGGGCCGAACTCGCGGCGTCCAAATCTTACAATCCGTGATGCTCCGGACGGTCGCTTCCTTGCCAGCGGGGAAGGTCCGCTTCACGATTTTGGATCCGGTCGGGTTGGGGGAGAACTTCGCGGCATTTGCCCACCTCGCCGATTTCGACGACAAACTAATCGCGGGACGCATCTGGACGGAGAGTTCTCACATCGAGAAACGTCTCGCCGACTTGACCGAACACATCGAGAACGTCATCCAGAAATATCTCCGAAACCAGTTCAACAGCCTCGAAGAATACAATCGACAGGCTGGCGAGATCGCCGAACCGTATCGGATTTTGGTGATCGCTCACTTCCCGGTCAACTTCAGCGAGGAAGCAGCCCGACGCCTCATCAGCATTGCCCATAGCGGTGCCCGCTGCGGCATCCACACTTTGATTTTGGTCGACACGAACCAGCCCATGCCCAGGAACTTCGACCTTGCCGAACTGGAGCGAGATACGACGATCCTGGAATGGCATGCGGATCATTTCCGGTGGCTCGATCCGGATTTCGGAGCGTACCCATTGACCCTGGGCAGTGTTCCGCCGCCCGACCAGTGCACGGCCATTATTAAAGTTGTCGGGGAACGCGCCAAGGACGCGAATCGGGTCGAGGTGCCATTCCAAACCGTCGCCCCTGCGTCGGACGACTGGTGGACGGTCGACAGCCGGCACGGGATTCAGGTTGCTCTGGGGCGGGCCGGAGCGACGCGAAAACAGATGCTCGATCTTGGGCGAGGCACGTCCCAACACGTTCTGGTGGCCGGGAAAACGGGCTCCGGAAAATCGACCCTGTTGCACGCCTTGATTCTCCAGCTCGCTTTAAATTACAGCCCCGACGAAATCGAACTATATCTGGTCGACTTCAAGAAAGGGGTGGAGTTCAAAACCTACGCGAACTTCGAACTACCGCATGCGAAAGTCATCGCCATCGAAAGCGAACGCGAGTTCGGCTTGAGTGTGTTGCAGCGGCTCGATGCCGAATTGAAGAAGCGGGGGGAAGCATTTCGAAACGTCGGAGCCAACGACCTGGCGTCGTACCGCGAGGCGACATCCAAGGCGTTGCCGCGAGTCGTTTTGATCGTCGACGAGTTCCAGGAATTCTTCGTGGAAGACGACCGCATCGCCCAGGAAACGGCTTTGCTGCTGGATCGACTCGTGCGGCAGGGGCGAGCCTTTGGAATCCACGTCCTCCTCGGGTCGCAAACTCTTGGCGGAGCGTACGGACTCGCACGCAGCACGATGGACCAGATGGCCATTCGCATCGCGCTGCAGTGTAGCGAGACGGATGGTCATTTGATCCTGAACCGCGAGAACTCGGCGGCACGGTTGCTCTCACGGCCCGGCGAGGCGATCTACAACAACGCAAGCGGACAAGTCGAAGGCAACAGTCCTTTTCAGGTCGTTTGGTTGCCCGACGAACTTCGCGAGGGCTACCTGGAACAACTCCGCACACGATTTCTCGAAAACGACAGATCGATCACTTCACAGGTCGTGTTCGAAGGCAACGCCCCGGCACGACTCGAGAAGAATCCTCGTTTACATCAACTTCTCGAGAAACGATCCGGTTCGTGGAGTTCGCCCGCGACGGTGGAGGGGGAACCCCAGAAGGACGGAAATGCAGTCTCGCGACCGGCGGCAGCGTTGTCAGAGTATACGGCCTGGTTGGGTGATGCGGTCGCAATCAAAGATCCGACGACGGCCGTGTTCCGCCGACAAAGCGGATCGAATCTCGTCGTGGTGGGTCAGCAATCAGAACTCGCTCTTGGAGTCATGCACGCGGCGTTGTTGAGTCTCGTTGCCGTGGCCTCGGAGTCCGATCCGCGGTTCTTCGTGGTGTCCGACCCGAGCAACGAAGATGGGGCCACGAGCACACTTCGCAACGTCGCAGACTTGATGCCGCAAGTTGCACAGATGGTCAGTTGGCAGGACTTGCCGGACGCCATGGGGACGATTTCGGAAGAGGTTGACCGCAGGCTGAATACACGCCCCCACGAGCCGCCGCCGTGGTTCGTTGTGGTCCATGGTCTCCAGCGATTTCGAGATTTGCGACGAGACGAGGACGATTTTGGTTTCGGTCGTCAGGATTCTGAGAGTTCGACTCCGGCCCAGAAGTTTGCGAAGATTTTACGCGAAGGCCCCGCCGTGGGCGTGTTTGCCCTGTTGTGGTGTGACAGTCTGAATAACCTGAATCGATTCCTCGACCGTCAGGTGATCCGCGAACTGGAGATGCGAGTCGTCTTCCAAATGAATGCGAACGATTCTACCACGTTGATCGACAACCCCACCGCCACGAAACTCGGACTCTACCGGGCGCTGTTCCATAGCGAATCGCAGGGGACGACGGAGAAACTCAGGCCGTATGGATTGCCTCCCAAGGAATGGGTTGCGTGGGTCGGTCAACAAATTTCGAAACAGTCCGTGCCGACGGAGTCGTAGCTCCTATGAATTTGGCCTTGGGCGGTTGGATAAATAGCCGTCGTGTATTGATGGTTTGTTCGCAAGCCGCGTAGTGGCTCTCGAACCAAAGACGAACACGATTGATGTATCTGACTGCCCAAGGCCAAAAGACAAACAAGCATTGTTTACGTCTTCGGGTGGGCGGCGAGACAATCCACATCGGCCATCACGACACTCCGAGAGCCTGCAGTACCCAACCACTCCGCAAGAGCAATATGTTCGACACGATCCCATCGCGCGTTCGCGAACTTTCGTTGGGAACTCCCTCCACTCTTCAGTCTTTTCGCCCGCACCGTCGATAGAGATATTCGCCAAGAAATCGCCACCCACGAATAGAGCTTGTCCAATGATCTTCGATGAACTAACTCGCCTGCGTGAATCTGAAGCACTCCACACTTTGTTGGAAGAATATGCAGAACTTGCCGGTGATGATCCCGAACAGTGGCAAGACCGCTTCCAAGAATGGCAAGGAGTCGAAGGGAGAAAACTCAGCGATCTTTACGGAGAACTCATCGCCCACGGATGGCTTGAGCAAAATACCGGAGCCACGCCCGTTTTGGAAAAGGACCGATTCGCCGCTTGTTATCGCATCACTTCGGCGGGACGAAAGGCCCTCAAACAAGTTCGCAAACCGCAACGAGAACTCGAACACGTCGAGTGAGTTTGTGAGGGGATGGAAAAGCAACTATCCACGAACATCCATCTATCACTGTTGAGGAGGACCTGAAAATTATTTCGGACCAATGAGGGAATAACTCTCGCATAATTGAATCAATACGTGTGGAGAGCAAAAATCTCATTTTCCGAAAGGATGGATGTCATGTTCCCACGTCTCCGCGCATATCTTCCGCGCTCAGTCTCAAAATTCTCCAGACTCCTTATTGCTGTTGTTGTTGCCGTGAGCCTCTGTGCCTTTGTTGGTTGCGGAGCCGGATACAAGAAACCATCTGGGCCTTTCGCAAACCAGAGTGGCAAGAAGGCATCGAAACAAACTGCTTCGATGCCCAAGTCTCCGGAACTCCAGAACCCAGCGAATTTCGACAAGATCATCGAGAACCGATTCCAACTCACCGCGTTCCGACCGAAATCGACGTTTTCGATAGACGTTGATACGGCGTCTTATACTCTCGTACGGCAGGAGATCATGGATAGTCGATCTCTGCCGGCGAAGGACTCTGTGCGGATCGAAGAGTTGATTAACTACTTCGATTACAACTACCCCAATCCCACGGGGGAACATCCTATATCCGTGAATACCGAAGTGGCTCAGTGTTTCTGGGATACGCGACTCTGTTTAGTACGCATCGGATTGAAAGCCAAAGAAATACATGACGAAGAACTCCCGAACATGAACTTGGTGTTCTTGTTAGACAAGTCCGGTTCGATGAATTCCGCCAATCGACTACCGTTATTCCAACGCTCATTACGTCTCTTGCTCCAACGATTGCGACCCGAAGATCGCGTAGCCATCGTCACATATAACGACACAGCACAAGTGGCATTGCCTTCGACTCCGGTGGGACAAAGGGAGACAATTCTCACTGCTTTGAGCAACATCAGCGCCGGCGGATCGACGAACGGCGGGGCTGGGTTGAAGATGGCCTACGACATCGCCCAACAGAATTTCATTGAGGGCGGGGTTAACCGAGTTATTCTTGGGACCGATGGTGATTTTAATGTAGGAACGACTGCCCGCGGCGGACTCGTCGAAGTGATCGAAGAGAAACGCAAGAGCGGTATTACGTTGTCCGTGCTTGGATTCGGAGTAAGCAACTTACAAGACGGCCAACTTCAGGCCATCGCTCAAAAAGGAAATGGCCAATATGGTCACATCAGCAACATGAGTGACGCGACTCGATTCTTTTTGGAAAAACTCAGCAATTTCCATTTAGTCGCAAAAGACGTCAAAGTTCAGGTCGTGTTTAATCCCAAGGAGGTCTATGCGTACCGACTCCTCGGGTACGAGAACCGAGTCATGGCCAACGAAGATTTCGACGACGACACTAAAGACGCTGGAGACATGGGTGCGGGTCAAACTGTCACGGCGTATTACGTGGTCGCTCCCCACGGCGTCAAGCTCAACCACCCGCTCGAACCCAAGGACAAATCCGAAGCGAAGAAAGCGATAGATGGCCCGGCGGGTTCGCTCCTGACTGTCCGAGTCCGTTATAAGAAATCCGACAACAAGGAAAGCCGCCTGATTTCGCAATCCGTGGCGAAGGCTGACCGACAATTCGATCGAGGTTCGCCAGATTTTCGGTTTGGTGCTGCCGTGGCGAGTTTCGGGATGCTCCTCCGTGACTCGCAATACAAGGGGACGAGTTCTTACCAACGCGTCGCCGACATAGTTAGTCAATCGGGCGGAATGAATCGGCAAACCCAACGTGGGGCGTTCCGCGAACTCGTGCTCCGAGCTCAACGACTCAGTGGTCAGGAATAAGGATAGCACCGAAGGAACCAGAATCGGAGAGTTGAGAGAAAAGAAGCTCTCAACTCTTACCTTTTGTTGGCTCGACTTTCTTCTTCTCTAACCGATACACTTTACCTTAGCCGCACGGCTCATACATCTCTCGCATCAATCACGACACTGGGCAGACTCCATACTCAGTGTGATTTGGAGCTTGGCCGATAACTTCACCAGACTGCTGCGGCAACTCGGAGTCCCTAGCTGGAGTCGAAGTATGCGATCAATCCTCCAACCGGTTTTTTACTGCCTTGCCCTGCTGAGCGTCCTTGTTACTTCCACCAACACGACGGGGAGTGACTTTTCGACGCGGCAGCCAATGCAATCAGGCTTGTGGGTCGTGGAAGCTCCTCCGGCTCGTTTCATTTCCGACCATCCGCTTCCTCAGGCCAAAGCACTCCACAAGGACTTGGTTCGCTTGAGTGCTCGGCTCCAAAAAGACCTCGGTGTTGCTCCACTCAAAAACCCTGTTCGCATTTACGTCTTTCAAAATCTGGAGAACTATCAACGGGC
>CAYYUU010000555.1:0-5667 GCA_964474955.1 uncultured Alcaligenaceae bacterium
GCGAATGTTCTAGCCGAGGGTAATTCGCCATAGGAATGTGCCATCTAATTTATAGGCTTCGAGTAATGGCGGCGATGTAAAACCCGCCTGCGAGTTATCCCGACTTTTTCCCGCTTGATGCAATATAATTTCATATTCCCCATCGCCATCAAGATCACCGACCGATGCATCATTCGGCAGATAACCTTTTGGCGTTTTGAGAGGAATGATGAGATACGGACGCGGCGCCATGTTCGCTTCGATATTAAAGGCAGAACTCGCCTTCTGTTCGTTACCATTAATAATAGGTCGAATGAACCAAGCATTCTGTTTTTTGAGATCTGCTGAAGTATCCACGAAGTGAGATGGCCCCTTGATGGGAGATGAGTTGAGTTTGACGGGCTTGGCGTTGTCCGTTGTGCGATAAATATTGAAGGCAATATCAGTCGAGTCCGTTCCAAAGATACGCCAACTAATAAATATCCTGTCTTTGTCTTGGTGAGTAGCCACGACCCCACGGCCCAACTTTTCCAGTTGCCGTTGAGCCAATGGCGTTTCGACGAAGAGAACGAGAACGCCGAGAACTATACCAAGCGGGATGATCACCCGCATCTGCAACGAAATTCGATGTTGATAATTCACGATCACCTCTGGAGCTTCTGCTCTTGTGACTTAGTCCTCGTCTCTCGGGGCATTTTATCCGTATTGCAACACAACGAACACGCACGTAGGTTCTCCCGAGACTCCCACAAGACTAAGGCCCGCGCAACGACTGCAAGTCAGATTTTGTTGGATGGTTGTCGGAAGTCGCACCACCTGGAAACAATGCGGAACTCCTGGAAGTCCCAAGCCGTTGGGAACTTCCGAGGAAGTCACTTCCACCCAAATCGCTTTCCCGCCAACTCCCCGATCGTTTCTCCAATACTCAACGAAGCCGTCGCGGCCGGAGACGGGGCATTCAAGACGTGGATCATTCGGTCCGCTTCGACGATGTGGAAGTCGTCGACGAGCTTTCCTCCCGGTGCGACCGCCTGGGCTCGCACACCCGAACCGCCGGGGACTATGTCTTCCTTGCGGACCTCCGGTATGAGTTCCTGCAAGGATCGCAAGAACGCTCCCTTGTTCAACGAACGATACATCTCGGCAAGCCCCATCCGGGGATAGCGAAGTATCAATCGCCAGAAACCGCCGTAAGTCACATACCCCCAAAGATCGCGCAGAGAGATCGTCCGCCAGTTGTATCCCTTTCTCGCGAGAGCAAGCACCGCGTTCGGTCCAGCTTCGACGTGGTCATCCACTCCCCTCGTGAAGTGGACGCCGAGAAAGGGAAATTGCGGATCGGGCACCGGATAGATCAACGTCTTGACGAGGTGGGCGCGTTCCGGAATCAAGTCATAGTATTCGCCCCGAAAGGGAATGATTCGGTTTCCGGGTTGGACGCCGCACAACCTCGCGACTCGGTCGGCGTACAACCCCCCACAGTTCACCAAGTGGCGAGTCTCCACCGGGCCTTGGGTCGTCTCGATGACGATCGAATCGGTGCTCATACGAACTTGGCGGACTTGCCACCTGGTCCGAATTTCCCCGCCGCCTTGTTGGATCAACTCGCCCAACTTCTCGGTGACTTTTTTGTAATTCACCACGCCCGTATACGGAACGAAGATTCCCCCGACGGCCTTGACGTGGGGTTCGTATTCGCGGACTTCGTCGGCAGTTAATTTTTTGATGTCCACGAGTCCGTTCGCCTGCCCGCGTTCGTAGAGATTTTCCAGGCGCGGCACCTCTTCGTCTTTCGTCGCAACAACGACCTTCCCGCAACGCTTAGCGGGAACGCCGTGCTCCTCACAAAATTGATAGATCTTTTCCCGACCGACGACGCAGTTCTTCGCCTTGAGTGAGCCAGGTTTATAATAGAGCCCCGCGTGAATCACGCCGCTGTTGTGTCCGGTTTGATGCGCCGCGAGATGATCCTCCGCCTCCAACACCACGATCGAACTTACGCCTCGTTGGAGAAGCGCATAGGCCGTTGCGGTCCCCACAATCCCGCCGCCGATGATGGCTACCTCAAAAACATTCGTCGCCATGTGCCAAGCCTTCAGAAAGAACAAAATCCAGATCCAAATCCTCCCTTTCTTTCATTTTTGGGAGAAAGTCGAGAAATGCGAACGGAAATTCTGAGCACGCAACTTTGGCGAGAGGAAAAGAAATGGGATAGGTTCATTTCTGCAAGATGAGTTTGCCGCGGCGGGTGATTCGGAGCCGATAGACTTCGCCTTCGTGCTCGATGTGGACTTCTCGATCCTCGCCGAAGAGTTGCGAGGAAGAGATGGTTTTCGGTGGCCCTTGCGGTTCTTCCCGAGGCTCATCCTTGGACGGTTCGGCTCCGTCTTTTTTGGGTCTTTCCGTCATGGATCAGCTCAGTGTTCCAAAGGAACAACGGTGTGAAGAAACCCGCCAACGGGAGTAGAAATTTTGGACCAGTATTATCGTATGATATTGAGACTCTGTGTCAAGAACGAACCGACGACGAGATTGAACGAAGGTTGGCTTTAAATTGCTGTGTTTGGTGTTTCGACAAGCCTGAAGCGCGAGCGAAGGAAAAAGAAAGATCCTTCGCTCGCGCTTCAGGCTTGTCACAAAGGCTAACCCTCGATTCCAAAAGCCAGAACCCCCCTCCTCGACAAAACAGGAAAAAAATTTCCAGATTTTTCGCACTTGCCATTGCCATCCCTACAAACAGCGATACCATTGTTGATATTGAGATTGAATATCAATTAGAGATCGCTTCGCCACCGCCGTGGGCCGAGTTCCAACCCACCCCCGTTTGCAACGCGTCTCCTGTCTTCGTCTTGGGGCAACTGCCACAACACACGAACGCATCCTGGAGGCCGGACATGCCCACGAAATCTGAGAAAATTTCACTGACCCAAGGACTATTCTTCACCGCTACGTTGGTCCTTGTCTTGGGAGTCCTATGGATTCTTCATTGGGCCTTTTCCTTCGCGTGCCGTGCGACTCTCCTCCGTCCCGACAACGGCGTCCGTTCGAGTCTCGTGAGTTCGCAACTCCCTGGGAAATCGCGGTGACATTGTCGCGACGTTGGAAACCGAATCCCACCATCCACGTTTTTCGAATCGCAGAGCAAGGAGTACGTCTGCCAATGTCAGCCGCCAACGATTACTACCAGCACGCAGTCGGCGCGTTCGACCAACAACTTTTTTGTCAAGCCATGCATGTGGCTCGATTGGGCCTCGCGGAGTTTCCGGAAGACCCGCGACTCTGGCAAGTTTTGGGGACGTCGCTTTGGTGTGTGAGTGACGTGGAGCAAGCCCAGGACGCTCTCGAAACGGCTTCCTGTCTGGCCCCGTTAGGGCCGCTGGCAAGATTCACTTTGGGCTTGGTCTATGCCCGACTCGGCAAGAACGATTTGGCCCGAACGGTCTTCGAGTATCTCGTCGAGCCCGACCGTTGCCCGACGGGAATGCTCCACAAGTTGGCTGCCGCATGTGGCCAAATTGAGGAACATGAGCTGGCGCTGCAGGCGTGCGAAACATTGGCCCAACGCAATCCAGCCCATCACGGAGCGCACTTCGGCATCGCGTATTACAAGACGAGACTCGGCCATCCACTCGAAGAAGTCATGATCCCCTTGTCTTTGGCGATGGACCTCGCGCCGGGATTGCTGTCGTATCGCATGAATTTGGTCTTTGTGTGGACCGAGATGGGAGAATATGGCAAGGCCTACGACCTGCTCGCGGACGTGCCCGTCCAGCAAATTTTCCACCCGTGTTGGCTGCGAAAAATGATCATCGTATTCGACCACTTCGACGACCTCGATCGCCTGAGCGAAGCACTCTTGCAACTCGAGAAGTCGACGATGTCGGCCGGTGAGCCCTCGGGCGGAGACATTCTGTAACCAGCAGCCTTTGGGTCCCCAGAAAAAAAGAGAACGTTCCTCGGTCGGGCAGTCGCTCCTTGAACCCTCGGAGATACCACACGGCTGCCCGACTTCTTTTCACCATCGCCTCAAGGACAGCGTCATGTGGGAATGTCTCTGCGTCTTGTTGGTCGTTGCTCTCTGGCATGGTGCCATGCGAGATTTGAATCACGCCTTACAACGAGAAAGAACAAGATAGTGGAACGGAACTAGGAGAGGACGTCTCGCAGACCGTTCTTCCGGCAACGCAGGCGACACAGGGACCGAATCGCTCACCTGACTTTCGAGACACACCATGGATCAAACTCTGATCGACGAATCACCGACCTCCGAACCTACGACCAAGGGCCAATTCCGTTGGCGAATCGGGAAGACCATTCAAATGGTGATCCGGAGGCTGCATTTATACACGGGTCTATTTCTCTGGCCTTGGGCAATTCTCTATGGCTTCACCGCGTTCTTGTTCAATCATCCCGAAGCGTTCCCCGATCGCCCAACGATCACACTGACACGGGAACACATCGCCGGGACGGAACTCGAAAACTTGCCGAACCCGAAAGAACTCGCGGGCGAAGTCGTGCAAGCATTACGCGAAGCCAACCAGCCTTCTTCCTCTTCCAACAAGGTGCGGAAGACCGATCCCGCGACCTATAAACTTCTGGACTCAACGCCGCCAAAATTTCAGCGGAGCGCCGTCTTCTTTCGGGTCACCGGGGCCGACACGCAGCACAGTGTCTTCGTGCGACTGACTTCGGGAACGGGCCGGATTCGAGAAGAACCAATTTCGAAAAAGAAATCCAAAAAGAAAGAACGCCCAGAGAAAACGAAAAACGCCACACGACCGCCCAAGAAAACGACTCTCCCAACAGTGCCTGACGACCCGGCTACGTTCGCCGTGAAGAGCGGCCTGCGCACAAAAACTCTCTTGGTCGATCAACTCCGACGGGGCCTCAAATCTACGCTCGCGAAGTTCGACATTTCTGCCGAGCAAGTGACCCTCACACGCGGCACGAACTTGGTCTTCCAAATGGAGGAGGCCGACGGCAAGGTCTGGACCATGAGCTACGACATCCAGCAAGGTTCGCTTCGGTCGGTCTCCGAAGACAAGGAAGGTCCCGAGATGTCCACGCGAAGATTCCTGACTCGCCTCCACATTGCTCACGGCTATCCCGAAGACGTCGGGGCTCGGTGGTTTTGGGCCATGGGCGTCGACGTGTTGGCGTTCGTGCTCGTCTTCTGGGGCCTGTCGGGTTTGGTCATGTGGTGGCAACTAAAATCCCAGCGAAAGATCGGAGCGATAATACTGATCCTCAGTTCTATCACGGTGACGTGCATGGTCGTTGGAATGGACCGGGCGCTCATGCAGTGATCCGTCCCGGTCCTGTCTCGCATGAGAAGCTTGGAATGTTCCTTTTCCAAAAGCAAACCATTGACGCCTCCAAGCCAAGGAGTACCATATGCTTTGAGACGGATTCTCAATAGCATTTACACACCCCTGTCTCTGCAAGACGCAGAGCATCCTGAGCCTGCTTCGCCAGCAATGCGGAGTCCACTCTCGCTTTTCGAAGCCAGCAACGCAGCCTCGCATCAAAGTTCTTTGACGTCAGCCAGTCGGAAGCGTTTTGCGTTCCGCGTGGAGAAGCTACGCCCTCCGTTGATTGGAAACGACTTCACTGGGCTGTCTCCGGAATCTACTATTTGAGGAGTTTTCTGATGCGTTCTCGACAGCGTTCTGGTTTCACATTGATCGA
>CAYYUU010000556.1:0-5662 GCA_964474955.1 uncultured Alcaligenaceae bacterium
GTAGGGTTCACTCGAAATCTCCTGTTTGGGCGAAGTGGAAAAATAGGCGAATTCTTCCAACATCGCAAAAAACACGAGAATTTCGAGTCTTGTTTCATCACATCAACACCAACTCAGAAAAATGTTCGCTTATTTAAGGACTAGATTACCATTATCTCAGGTAAGGCGGGAGTGAAAAGGGCACAAACTTGATTCCAGGGCAGACGCCTCAGTACGTGACTAAAGTGGTGCGGCCGGGAGAATTGCTTTTTGCGGAGCGAAAAATTGTTTTTCTCTGGGAACTTTTCGCTCCGCAAAAAGCAACTTGCCGAGCCCAGGACCAACCAGCATCTACGCGGCGGCTTCTCCAGGATGTGGCGTGAACAAATTTCCGATCGGACCGGGCAATTCTCTCGGTCCGACGTGTCCCTCAGGGCGACCGTCCCAATAGTGTCTTTCAACGCTCTGTAAAATCTGAGTGGCGAGCGCGATTGCGTTCATACCATCGACGGCGTTAACGCAAGGCTGTCGCCCCGTTCGCACGCAATCCAAGAAATGCTCCAATTCGGCGGTAAGTTGATCCCCTTCCGTGCAATTGAGTTGGAGCATCGGGAGATGTCGAGTAAACAAATCGTCCTTCAGCCGGGAACGACTTACGGGGTCCATCTTCCGGGTATCGAGCCCAAACTGTCGCAATGTCTCTGAGGGTTGGATGAGGTCCAGTTCGCGAGCTTGAAAATCAAGATTCACGAAACCTTCGGGTGACCAGATTTGCATTTTTCGCGAAGGGGCCGGACTCGCCCGGCTCGCGGTCACCTCGGCAATACAGCCATTCGTGAACTTGATCCGCGCGTTAGCAATGTCTTCGTGCTCGCCGAACAACGTGATTCCACATGCTTCGACGGAGTCGATCGGAGCGGCAACTAGGTCCAAGATCAAATCGAGATCATGGATCATCAAATCCAACACGACGCCAATGTCGGTCGATCGCCCGGTGAAAGGACCGACTCGCTCGGCCTTGATGAATTTTGGTTGAAGGGGGCGTTGTCGGAGTTCGACAAATGCCGGGTTGAACCGTTCGACGTGGCCCACTTGCAAGAACGTGTTGTGGTCTTCGGACAGGTCGACCAGTCGTTGGGCTTCTTCCAACGTCGCCGCGAGCGGTTTCTCGACGAGCAACGGAAGGCGATGTTCGATGAATGCCTGGGCTATCTCAAGGTGGTAGGTTGTCGGGACAACAACACAGGCCGCATCGACTTGTTTGAGCAGAGGCCAGTAATCGGTGTACGCTTGCGTCCCGACCTTCGCGGCAACGGACTCGGCTTGTTTCGCGTTGACATCGACGACGCCGACTAACTCAACGTCGGGCAGACCAGCCAAGATTCGGGCGTGGGCTTGACCGAGGTGTCCGACCCCAATCACCGCCATTCGTACGGGAGCCATCCATGTCTCCGTGAAGTTGATTCGTCGAGCAACAACCAAGAAGAGTGCACGCTGTGACTTTTCGGCATGCCTACTACTTCTCTGGTCACGGCACACGGAGTGTGCCTACTACTTTTTGCCGAAGGTTTTACGCTGCCTGTCGATGCGTACGCGGAATGGCGAGTCCTTTCGCCAGCGTCCGTGCAAGTTCGACGTTTAGGGGATGTCCGGAACGATAGCCAACGATGTGGCCGCGCAAATCACATCCCAGGAGGGAGAGGTCGCCAATGATGTCCAAAATCTTGTGGCGAGCGGGTTCGTTGGCGAACCGGAGGGTGTTCTCCAGCGGCCCTTCCGGGCCAAAAACAATGAGGTCCGTCACTCGAGTGCGCGAACCGATTCCTTGCCTCCGGAGTCCTTGAGCCTCTTCGTCCAGAAGATACGTTCGACACGAAGCAATTTCGTTCTGGAATGTTTGCGGACGCACCGTAAGCGTGTGCCGCTGAGGCACGATGGGACCGAACGAACCGTAATCGAGCAAGTAGCTAATCCGAAGCTCCTCGCGCTCGGCGGGATGGATCGCCAAGGTTGATCCATTTCGCTCGACGACGATTGCCTTCTCGACCGTCCACACGTCACGAGAAACATGTTGATCGACCACGCCGGCATGGCCAAGCGCGTCCACAAACGGTTTTGCGGATCCGTCGAGCCCCGGCAGCTCCAGAGCGTCGATTTCCAGATAGCAGTTGTCGATCCGAAGGCCGGCCAAAGCCGCCAACACATGTTCGACGATGGTCACACACCTTGGCATCGAACCGAGTGTGGTTCGTCGATTCGTTCCGGTGACTTGGTCGATTTGGGCCGGAATGGAGACTTGCGGTGTCAGATCGGTGCGAATAAACACAATGCCCGTCGAAGGTGGCGCCGGGACAAATCGTAACGAGACGTTGGCCCCAGTGATGTAACCCACTCCCTTCACACACACCGGGCGGGCAATGGTTCGTTGGGGGCGGGACGTTAGCTTTCTCACGAGTGCTTCCTTGCGTGGCATCGGCCGGAACTTCCGTTTCCAGCGGTCATTTCAAATGGAGGAAAAAATCAGCCCACGATGATGTTGGCGCGATTAGGTTGTTGGTTCGGTTTGGGACGTTCCAACAATTGTTGTCGAGCCGTTTCGTGGGCATGAACAATACCAAAACTGACCGAACGAAACTACAGAGTTTTGGCAACACTGGGGAAGGACGCAGCGACGACACGGTCTTCGCGGCCATTGCTTCCCCACCATCGACAGTTTATCGACCTTGGGCGTCTTTACCAGACGGATATTTTCGGTTGAGAATTTCCAAGATTTCGCCAGAAATGTCGACGGCGCTCGAGACGTAAATCGTGCCCACGGAACCCGCTTGCATCGGTCGATTCAAAATACGATCCAGGTTGGCCCAGGAATACCGCTGCTTAGGATCCTCTGGTGTGAAGTGGTGGAACACGAGGTGATAGCCGTTGGCCTTGGCGTATCCAGCGACGACTGCTTCGAGATCCCGATACAGGCGAACCAGGTTGTTCTGGCCCATGTCCATGATCTTCTTGTTCGCCTCGTTGGTCAAATCTTCGATCTTCCGCTTCCAGAGAATCGCCTGCTTGCGAGCGTCCGTACGGTCCTTTTTGGACTTCGTCTGATTGGTTTCAATCTCTTTCCATCGCTTATAGTAGTCTTCGTATTTCTTGACCTTTTTGCGGTAGGGCTCGGCAACGTTCTTCAGTTCGGTCTTGAAGAACTTGACCTTTTGGTAGTTCTTCAGAATCACGTCCATGTTGATGATCGCGACCCGCGTCCCGCCTTGGGCCCACGAGCTGGGTACGATCGAGACCATTAAGCCCAACGCCAACACACCTGTAATGAGACCGGCAAACCTCTTCACTGTGTTCTCTCCTCGTTTTCCTAAGTCTGTCGAGTTCGACTCGTTGCCAGTCTCCACGAATGTGGATGCGGAACCGGCAGCCTCGACAATTCCGATTTCCCGCGTCTTCCGTAAACGCGGCGTGGTTGTATCGAAGGGCCAAAGAAGGGTCAAGTCCAAGTGAAGGGTCAGAGAGGGGTTGGATTTTGGAATTGTGTTTTCCGGATCGGTACAGGAGCAGATGGCTCCGGAAGGCGCGTATTTCGGTGAACGCAAAGACCAGGAAAGATCCTTCGCTGACGCTTCAGGGTCATATTCCCAAACCGGCCTTCGTTCGCATTTCAGGCTTGTATCGAAACTTCCGGCTTGCAGACCAGGCTCAGTTCGTATCGTGGTTGATTTCCCGCGCGAATTTGGGTATAGCCTTCGCCTCTTCCATTGGAAAACAAGACACGGCGGAGAAGGCTCGGGCAGAATCCCACAGAAAGAGGGTAGGACATGCGTCGCAAATTGATCATCACGAGTCTGCTGCTTGTCGCAATCCTCTCGATCGGCGTCGTGGCCCTCGGGTTGTTGTTGCGGCACGAACCCGCTTTCTACTCACGTGCGGAGATCCCTCCGGGGCACACCCGCACGAAGGCATCGAAGATTTGTAGCCAAAAGCTGGCCACGATGCTGGCCGACATTTTTGGACAACAAGATCGATGGCAAGCGGCCTTCACGGAACTTCAGCTCAACAGTTATTTTGCCGAAGATTTTGTGAATTCCCGAATGGCCGAACAGATGCTTCCCGAAGGGATCAGCGACCTACGCATTGCAGTCCAAGAAGATATCCTTCGCCTCGGGTTTCGATATGGTACACCAGCGTGGAGCACGGTCGTCTCGCTCGACGTGCGAATCTGGATGGTTCGCGACGAAGCCAATGTCGTGGCGATGCAGTTCTTGAGCTTGCGAGCCGGGGCCATCCCGGTCTCGCCGAAGACGTTGATGAAACACCTTGCGAAACTGTTGGAGCGGCCAGGCGGAGAACAGAATAAAATCGACATCGATTGGTATCGTCACGAAGGCAAACCCGTTGCCCTGTTACGATTCACGAGCAATTCCCGAAATCGACCCACCACCCAGCTCCGTTTATTGAAAGTCGAGAACCAATCGATCACGATTGCCGGGCTCTCTGTGGAACCATCTCCAGTATTCATCAACAAGAATACTCCGAGCAAAACGCCGGTGCAAAAAAGCGAGAAGGCCCCGCCCGAGAAGACGAAGCCGGAACAGGTAAAATCGAAGAACACAAAGCCGAGCCGAGAGAAACAAGCCAAACTCAAATCGCCGAAGAAAGAATTGGGGCCCGAGCAACGACCCAAGAAAGAGTCCGAGAAAGAGGTCGTCGCGAAAAAAGCAGCGGTCGAGCCTCCACCAGTGGGCGAGATCCCTCCACCTGCGCCGACCATCAGCGGACCTCGTTTGGGGCCGATCATTCCAATTGAGCCCGGGAAGAAACAATAGGATGACGGATGTTATCCTTCCATCATGTTCGCCTCGACAACGTTCTTGGCAAAACTCTGGTAGGCCCCGCCGACTTGCTTGGCCATCGAGTCAGGGAAGACGTGGAACTCGCCCTCTTTCAATGCGGCGATCATCGCTTCGGGAACGAGCGAAGGGGGTTCGGCAATCCCCGACAGGCCGGCGGCATCACCCATGTCTGTGGCGATCGGACCGGGATGAACGCTCAAGACGATGGTTCCTTGTTCGCCGAGGACTTCGCGGAGCGCTTGCGTGTAGGAATACGCGGCCGCCTTCGATGCCGAGTACGTCGCAAAATTCGAAAAACATTTCATCGACACGACCGAGTTGAGCTGGGCGAACACTCCGCCTCCGTTTGCCTTCAAAATGGGAGCAAATGCCTGGGCCATGTGAATGAGCCCGTGGACGTTGATCTTCGTCTCGAAATCGAGTGAGTCCAGGGTCTTCTCGTCGAGCGGGTTCGTTGTCGTCAACACGCCAGCATTATTCACGACGACTTGAGCGTCCTTGGCTTTCGCTGCCGCGGCCTTGATTGTCGTCGGCTCTCCGAGATCAATGTGAATCGGAATAACCTTGTCGCCGTGGGCTTCAACGAGTGGCGACGCGCTGTCGAGGTCCCGCACCGCCGCATACACTTTCGCAACGCCGTGCTTCAAGAAGGTCTCTACGATGGCCTTTCCGATGCCTCGGTTCGCCCCGGTTACGAGAGCCACTTTGTCTTTGATGTCATAGTTCATGAGGGATCTACTCAGTTCCAAACAAGTGCAACAAAAGAATGAACCTGACATAAGGTCCAAAAGGCCATTCTATTGAACCGTCGATGGCTTCCCAAGAGAGAA
>CAYYUU010000557.1:0-5658 GCA_964474955.1 uncultured Alcaligenaceae bacterium
GGGAAGAACCACACAAGAAATCTCCTCAGCTCCAGAGCTTTCCAAATATCAACAATTCCAATCCCTAAAAACTTTAACTTTGGCAAGTTCCTCACCAACATCGATTCGTTTTACCGCGAAGGTCTGAGGAAACGGAGTCGAGATCTACGCTTGATGTTCTCGGACCGCCCGGACTTTTTCCGAATCTCGCAAAAATAATGTCCGCAGCGGAGCCGAAATTTCGATTAACCTCCAAGACTCCAAAATGCTATAAATTTCTCTCGGCTCTCTTGGCGATGTTTCACGCCCCGATATAAACACGGACGGATCTTTAATTCCACATAACAATTAATATCCATCTGTATTTATGCGATACCTGTGCGCATAATGCCGACCTCATTATGGATAGAGTTTGAAATTTATACGCACATAACTACTTTCTCCCTTCACAGTTTTTTCAGGAGTCACGCCATGTTGAAATTGGGTCCCCGTCCCGGACAAGTTCTTCGCCGCCCACTTTCTCGAGTCACCCTCGAAGTCGAGCAACTTGAGGACATCATCGCCCCAACGACCGGTCTGGTTTCGTATCCGGACGCCTACTCCGTCGCGCTGAACACGCCACTAAACGTTTCCACGAGCGGCTTGGGTGTGCTCGCCAACGATTACATGGCCTCCGGCAACGGCACCGCATCGATCGCAATGCAACCTCAAAACGGGACCGTCCAACTCAACCAGGATGGCACCTTCTTGTACACCCCCGACCAGGACTACAGCGGGGTCGATAGTTTCGACTATCTCTTGACCAGTGGAACCAACACGACGATCGGCACAGCCTACATTGGCGTCGGTGATCACGACCCATTTGCCGTGGGCGACACATTCAATTCCGTCGACCACACCGGGACCAACCCAGTCATCACTTCCACCCAGAGCGTGATGGCCAACGACCTGTTGGAAAACCCCACGACGGCAACGGCGACACTCACCTCGACTCCGACGCACGGCACGCTGAACTGGAATATCGATGGGACCTTTACGTACACCCCCAATCCGTGGTTCCTCGGAGTCGATAGCTTCCAATACCAGGTCACTGATGGACAATCGACCTCAAACGTCGGGACGGTCTTCTTGAAAATGGGCATGCGAGCCTCCACACCTGCGCTCTTGTTCGCCGCCGAAGGGACCCAAATCAACCAACCCCTCACGATCGTGTCCGGGGGTGGGTTTGGGACCAAGATGGCAAACTTCGACGTCTCGATCAATTGGGGACCGGACACCACACCCGGAAACGCCATGTTGGCTGGACGGGATCAATATGCGATCTCATTCCCCTACACCTACTTGGAAAACGGACAGTACCCGGTCCAAATACAAATCACACATGTTCCGGACGGAAGTACCATCGTCACAGATACGATGATCACCGTGGATAACGTGGCACCCTTCAACGTCGATAGTGGCTCGGCCATGACTTCGCTCGAAGGAGACGAAATCTCACTCACCGGTTCGTTCCAGGATCCCGGAACCGAAGACACCCACACCTATCTGTGGGAAGTCTTCGCCGACAATGGCCAGTCCATCCCCAGCGGGACATCCGACACGTTCAACTTCACGCCCGTCGACAATGGGGAATACACAGTTACCCTGACCGTCACTGATGACGACGGCGGCAGCGGCGTGGACTCGTTTGTGATCTCCGTCCAGGACGTGGCCCCGACCTTATCTCTCACCGGGGAAGATCTCGTCAACGAAGGCGTGGAGTATACCCTCAACCTTTCATCTTCCGACGTGGGAACAGACACCATCACAGAATGGCAAATCGATTGGGGCGACGGGACGGGCGTACAAACCGTGACGGGAGATCCAAACTCAGTCACACATACCTACATGGTTCCCGGAAACTATGACATCAGTGCTTCGGTGGTTGACGAAGACGGCACCCATCCCGCCTTCGACACACATAACGTTGAGGTCGTTAACCTCCAACCGGAACTCGTATTCTTCGTCACTTATGGCGTCCAGCAGATGGTAACTCTGCATGGACAAGTGACCGATCCGAACCCGGGTGGGTTGACCGTGACCTTCTCCGGAATGGTCGAAGGATCGACAACGACCGATGCCACTGGCGCATTTAGTTATACAGCCTCAGCTTCAGCCCTTGGGGACGTAACCGCCAAAGTCATCGATGCCGGTGGGTTGTGGTCTGATCCTGTCCAAGAGACACTGACGACCGTTCCGCCGGTCATCCTGGATTTCACGATCGTGCATCAGTTCGGAAACACCTACGAATTCCGAGGGCGAGTCCAGGACGAATCGGCCCCTGGTTTGGTCGTGACCTTCAATGGCCTTGACTCTCTCCAGGGAGACTCCACCGAAGTTGCCACCGACAAAACTTTCTCGCTTTGGGTGGAACTCGAAGACGGAGAGACCGGCGCTGTTTGTGTGAATGTCACCGATTGGTGGGGAGTCGCTGCACCTACCGTGTACTACTACATTTAATGGCCAACACACGAACTAACTTACTTACGTTTATCTCAACATATACATTCATACCAAGAAATCGGAGTTATATATCATGGCACAAACTGCCACTCTCAGCGTCTTGGCCAAAGAAGCTTGCCAGGGAAATGAAAGAGCTAAATCTCAATTGCGAGAGAAACTCGAGGCAGGGTTGATGGTCATCGTCAAGCGGACGTTAAAAACAGGTCGGACGGCGAACCCTCTGTCCCGAAAAATTATGGAGGAATTTCGAAGGATCGCGAACTCCAACGCACCGTCGGGATCATCCCTACCGATTCACATAGTGACAGAAATTGCGAAGCGAATCTGTGATTTGCTCCTCGCGCGGTTAGACTCTGCCTTCCTGGCAAACCCGTTGTTCGAAACGGTCGCAGGCGTCGCCTAACGCACAGGGAACGGAAAGAGAAGACCTCAAGCGAAGGCATGAAGGACCAAAAAGCCAAAACAAACGAACCACGGGTCCCTTAGATGAATTTGATCCGTGGTCCGTCTTTTGTCGTTCTGTTCCCTCTTCCCTCCTCCCTCGTTTTCTCCAAAATCTCCAGTTTTCCTGAAGGTTTTCTCTTGTGTATTTGAAGATGGGGCTTGGTTACCATAAAACGAATCTCTGAAGCGGCCCATAGTCTCTTCGAGCGTCTCCACCATGTTCCATGGCGGGCTCGAATGGCCATCTCCAAGACCTGACGTGGTTCGGTGATCAGGCTTCCGCCGCAACTGTTTCGGCCACAGAGCGAGGCTCCCATTCTCCAGCGTGTCGGGTTGCCCCAATCGCCGAACTTCAATGCTCGAACACCTCGACGATGGACCGTCAATCCAAAAGTTTGTAGGCCCCGAGACGATCCCAATCGCAAAGGCCATCCGACGACCGAGTTGAAAGGAACGATCGCCAAAAAATGCGTCCCGTTTTTGTCCTCCGCCAGAGCTGAAATCGAAAAGTCGGGGACGTATTTGGGCGGCGATCCTGGGGCGTCGATGGGCGTATCTTCTCGAACGCTGGCCATGTGAGCAGAGTTCGGAGTCTCTCACTCCCAAGAGGTTCCTGGATGTCGTTGATCCATCAACCTATCCGTCGTTTCCTCTTCCGAGGCCTCGCCACTCTTGCGTTCGTCAACGGCATCTGGTTCGTCGCGTTGCGGTCGTTGGGCCTCGCACCTTCCGTCTGGGACTTTGTCCTCCAAACGACATTGCCAAGTTGCCTTGTCCTCTTTGGCATAGTTGGCTGGTCGTTCCAGCTTCGTCCGGTCCCGTCCGATGACTCGGGGATCGCCGAACGACGCTCCCCCGACGCCGAGTCATCCACCACTCCCGCGGCCTCCGACGACTCCCGAGACCATCAGTTTCACCGTCTGACCGAGACGTTGGAACTGGTCCTGTGGGAAGCAGAAATGTGGACCTGGCGGTTCACGTACGTGAGCCCCCACGCGTTCAAGCTCCTGGGCTATCCTGTCCAAGATTGGTACGAAGACGACTTTTGGATCAACCGCCTTCACCCCGACGACCGGCTTCTCGTGATCGAACAGTGCAAAAAAACTTGCGCCGCTCGTGAGTCCTTGGAACTGGAATACCGAATGATTCGAAGCGACGATGTGACCATTTGGGTACACAACCTCATCGTCGTCCCCAAATCGCGTTCGGGCAGTACGTTCGTTCGTGGATGCTTTGTCGACATCACCAAGAGAAAGTTTGCCGAGCAGGCGTTGCGTGAGAGTGAACAACGCTATCGTCTTCTGGCCGACTCCATGGAAGACGTCATTAGCCTGGCGAATGCAGACGGCACGTTGGCCTACGTTAGCCCTTCCTACTTCCGTCAAACCGGACACACTTGGGAAGACGTCACCACGACGAGTTACCAGAACCGAGTCCATCCGGCCGATTGGGGGACCGTCGAGCAAGCCAGAAACGACAACTTCCAGGGCAAACGAACTCGCATCGAGTGGCGATGCAAACGAAAAGACGGAACCTACATCTGGGTCGAAACGACCGCAAACCCGATTGTCGATGAGACCGGCAACGTCACCCAGATCGCGTGTTGCACGCGGGACGTGACGGCGCGGAAACTCGCCGCCCAAGCGCTCAGACAATCCGAAGAACGATTCCGGAGCGTCATCGAAGGCTCCATCCAAGGCATCGCCATTCAGCAGGACTGGATCATTCGGTACGCCAACCCCGCGATGGCCCGGATGCTTGGTTACGAGTCGCCCGAAGACGTGGCCGGGCTCGACCTGACGAACTTCATCTTGCCCGAATACCTTCCCGAACTCCGAGAACGCGAGCAGGTATTCTTGAACGGGGCGCCGGTCCCGGTACACCCCGGATGGCAGTTGCGACGCAGGGACGGAAGAACGATCTGGGTCACGTCGGGCGGCAATCGAATCCGCTGGAAAGGCCGCGCCGCAATCGTCGGCTTTCTACTCGACATCACCGAGAACAAAATGGCCGAAGTCGCCCTTCGCAACAGTGAACGCCGGTTCCGCGAACTCTTCGACTACTCCCCCGAAGCGATCTTCGTCGAAGATCTCGAAGGAGTCATCCTCGACGTCAACCCCGCCGCCTGCAAGTTGTACCAAATGCCCAAAGACGATCTGCTCGGACGAAAGGTCGACCACATCCCGCCCGAACAACTCGAACCGCCTCCCGGACTGACGCCAACGGCCTCCGAACCAATCACATTCGAAAGATCCTGCGAGACGTTCGACGGGCGGGTCCTTCCACTGGAGATCCGAGCCAACTTGATCGAGTACAACGATGGGCCCGCCTGGCTCCTGCTCGTCGGCGACGCGACGGAACGCAAACAACTCCAGGAGAAACTCCAACAAGCCGAGAAAATGGAAGCCATCGGAAGGGTGACTCGCGGGGTCGCCCACGACTTCAACAACATCTTGATGGCCATTAACGGATACGCCCATGTCTTGCTGGTCAACGATCACCTGACGCAGGCGGTCCGCTCCGACATCCAGGAAATCTTGAAAGCCGTGGAACTCGCGAGAAAGTTGACCCGCGAACTCGTGGCATTCGAAGACGACGAACGCCGGGAAGTCCGCCGCGTGTATCTCAACCAGTTAATTCGAGACCTTGCCAAAATTTTCCGGGCCTTACTGTCCGACGGCATCGAGCTAAAACTGGCCTTGCCTCCTCTCGCTTTTGAACTTCAGGCCTGCC
>CAYYUU010000558.1:0-5641 GCA_964474955.1 uncultured Alcaligenaceae bacterium
TGGCCGGTGGTGGCATCAAAGGCGGGATGTCTTACGGAAACACTGACGAGTTTGGATACAACGCCGTCGAGAACGTTGTTCACATCAACGACCTACACGCGACCATGCTCAAGCTATTGGGAATTAACCACCTACGTTTGACGTATCGATTCCAGGGACGTGATTTCCGATTGACGGACGTGGCCGGACATGTCGTGGAGGCTATTATTCGTTAATCCCAATGGTTTTTTCGTGGGACAGGTCGCAACCCTATCCCACGAAAAAACTCCGATCGGAGCGTCTAACGATACCCGGCGATCGTCTCTCGATACGAACCGCCAGAGTCCTTGGCTATTCGTTTCAGTTGGGCTTGGAGCGCCGCGAAGCGACGGGCAAGACCTCGACGGTCCGGGCCTTTGGCGACAAGATGGATTGGATAAATTCGAACTTTGTTCGGGCCTGTGTTGAGTCGAGCAACAGCCGCTGCGGTGTTAGCCGGGATGATGCCGTCAGTCATGAAGAAGATGACGTCGGGTCGTGGTTTCAGTTGAAAGGCGGCTCGGAAGGCCGGGTAGGGGTTGGTATTGCCGTTCGCCGACGTCCGGTTCACCCACTTGATCACCTGGTCGGCTTCCTTGCCACCATTGAGCCATCTTTTCTGGGGCATGTGGGTCTCTCTGGTACTGAAGAAGAGGACGTAAAAGTTGTTCTGCGACTGGACGCTCTTGAGAGTGCTGGCCATTTCCTTTTTCAAATAATCCATGAGGGTGTAGTATTTCGCCCGCCGGCGAATCCGAGGCGGCTTCTCGGTCACTCGCGTGAGTCGCATACTCCCGGAGCGGTCCGCGATGATGCAAAACCGTCGTCCCTGGGCTTGTGCTCCGAGGAACGTTACCATCTGTTGGCCCGACCCTTCCACTGGCGATGGAGATTGAACGGCTTGTTGCGTGGGCGGTCGCTGCGTTCCTTGAGGATTTCCTTGAATGGGAGCGCCAAAGCCGCCGGGTTCGTTGGGTTCGTTGGGTTCGTTGCTTGGATCCGCCTCGTCGGAATCGGGTCCTTCGTTGGGTGCCTGGGCCATAGGCGTGGGATTGTTGTTTTTCGGATCTTCGGGCGACTTCCCAGCCCGAAGCATGAGAATCAATCCGCATACGCACAACGTCAACAACACGAGCCCGGAGGCCGCACCAATTTGCCACATCAAACCGGAGTTCGGGTTCGGAGGGCTTCCGGCTGGTTTCGCGACTTGGGGGGCACGAGGATTCGGCGGGCGTTGGCCAGACCGGATGCCGGTCGGGGAACTCGGTGCCGGGCGAGCCCGAACCGGCTTCACGTGTCCTGCCGGTGTGTCGGACGGCACGACATTCGCCGCGCCGCAATTGCCGCAAGGGACACGGCTTCCCGGACGCGTCGATCCGACGGGAATCCAACTTTGACAACCGCTACAAAGAATTCGCATCGTTGCCTCCGCCTCTGTATCTCACAACTGTTCACGCCTTTTTCATCGCTCAAAAAGGTGAGATTGTAGGTTACCCGCCAAGAGCCCAACACGCAATGGAAAGCGATCTGTGTTATCCACAATCATTCCAACTTGGCGTGTCTGTTAGACGAATCCCAAGGCCAGAGGTTCCACGGACACCACCGACAGCGTCATTTCATCTTTTTCGGATCCAGAACGACGTGCTTGATCGAGTACCGTCGGTAAGTATACGTTGCATGGACTTTGCCGTCTGACGTTTGGATGATTGCGGGGTAGGAAAACTCACTTTTGTCGCGTTCCAACGTGAGCACGGGTTTCCAGGACTTGCCGTCCTTCGATACGGCGATGTTGATCATGTTTCGCCCTGAGGGAAACTTGCCGCGTCGGGTAGTGTGGTTGTAGATGAGCAGTTGGCGACCGTCTTTGAGTGTCACCGCATCGACACCGGCGTTCGGATTCGGGAGCTTCGTCGCCGTCATCTTGCTCCACGTCTTGCCGTTGTCTTTGGACCAACTTTGAGTGACAACGCCTTGTCTACTCCGGCAAAGAACTTGTAGTTTTCCGTCGGGGTATTTCAAAAATGTCGGCTGGATCGCGCCGAACTTCTTGCCTGTGTGGATCGGGCCGATGACCTTCCACGTTTTTCCGAGGTCCTTGGTCATTTCAAAATGAACACGCCAGCCCTTGTGCTCGGTGCTCGATCCGCAAAGAATCGTTCCGTCGGCCAACTGGATCGGTTTACATCGCACCGGGCCAATGAGGTTACCAATCGCTTTGTCCTTGCCCAGTCGCCGAGGCTTCGACCACGTCTTGCCGTTGTCCTGCGACGTGATCAACATGCCCCACCATCTCGCGGGATGCGGACCGACTTTGTAGAACAACATCAACGGGCCCTTCGTTGGTTGGAACAACACGGGATTCCAACAGGGAAAATCTTCTTTCTCGCCTTCGGAACCGTCGACGACTTCGACCGGCTTGGACCACTTCTTTCCGTCGTGCCGAGAGACCCAGATTCCGACATCGCGATGACGTTCGAACTTTCCCCCGAACCATGCCGCGACGAGTCCCTTTGGGGTCTCCACAATTGTGGACGCATGACATTGCGGTGTTGGTTTGTTCTTCAAAGAGTAAATCAGTTCCCCTTTGAGGAAAGCTCCGGTGCCGGGCTTGGAGAGCGGCGGGAGGTTGGATTCTTCGGCGGTTGCGACGCTGCAACACACAAGACACACGGCAGCACAGAGGATTGGGAGAGTTTTGATTGCAGGGTTCATGAGTCTGACTCGAAAAGAAATGTGTGTAATGATTCTCAAGTGGAATACGCGAGACTATCGAGAAATTCTCGCACCACCTCCGCCCGCGAGATGTTCGAGTTCTTTGCGAGTGATCTGCGAAGTATCACCACGAGTTGTTTGAAGCAGGGCTCCGTGGGCCGTGCCATAATTTACCGCGTCTTGCGGACTGAGCCCGGTCAGGAAGGCAAAACACGAGCCACTGACGAAACCATCTCCACCGCCGACTCGGTCTTCAACGATCATTCGTTCAAAGTTTGGCCCGTGGAAGAACTCATCGGTCTCGGCCCAATAGAGAATGGCTGCCCAACCGTTTTCGTTGGCGCTGATGACTTCGCGGAGAGTCGTTCCGATGACCTTGAGATTCGGAAAATCTTTGGCCACTCGGCGGACCATCGTCTTGTAATTTTCGATGGGCAGTTCGGTCAGTTTTTCGTCGGTGCCTTCGACTTGGTATCCGAGCACCTTTTGGAAATCTTCCTCGTTGCCGATCAAACAATCGACGTTCGGAACGATCGGACGAGTCGCGGCGATGGCTTGTTCGGAGGACCAAAGTTTGCTTCGGAAATTGAGATCGTAACTCACGATCGTTCCGGCTTCGCGAGCCGCTTGGATGGATTCTTGAGCAACCCCGGGAGCGGTCTCGCTGAGACATGTGTAAGTCCCGCCAGTATGGAACCACCGAACGCCACGCTCGGCGAAGAGACGTTTCCAATCGACGTCGCCAGCCTTCATCTTTGACGTGGCCGAGTGACCGCGATCATAAACTGTTGCGGCACCACGCGGCCCCGTGCCGACTTCGCAAAAATAGAGTCCGACTCTCGCGTCGCGACCAACACCATCGAACGGCAACGTGACCGCCATCGAAATATCCACGCCGACGGCGCGAGCATGATTTTCGATAATTCGTCCGACCGCGTTCTCAACAAGCCCACCGACCCAACCTGTCCGAAGTCCCAACCGACTGAGGGCATAAGCGACGTTATATTCGGCACCGCCCACCCAAACTTCCATCGTGGGCGAGAACTCGATGCGACCATGACCCGGCGGGCTCAGTCGCACCATGCATTCGCCAAGACTCACGAGATCCAGTTCGCATTCGGCAGATGGTTTGAGGTTGAGGGGCATTGCCATTTTTTCCACAAAAACTTTAATCGAGCGCAGAGACACGGGAACTCGGTCAAGATGTAAGATCATGCTAACCGAAAGGCGTCTCGAAACAAGAAGAATGTCGGGACAGTCTGATCAATGACGTTCGTGGTTCAAAAAGTCCTGTATTGAAAGGAATATAAAAGGACGTATAATTGAAGTATCTTTGTTGAGGACTTGAAGGATGAACGCCGAAGTGAGGAGGCAGCGAGCATTGTGGCGTTCAACTTCCCACTTCCAAACAACCTACGACAAGCCCGTTGGAAAGTGAAAATTCGTGACAAAGAAACGCGAGAACCGCCTCACGTCACCATTATTCGGGGCACAAAAGCTTGGAGTATAAACTTGCGGACGGGACAGTTCATGGACACTCGCCCCAAACCTTCAGAAGTTCCTGACGAAATCATTGAGTTGATTCAACAACAAGAGAATTGGCAACAACTCTGCGGTGAGTGGGACAGCATGTATCCAAACAATCCCGTTTCCGGCGACGATGACTAAGGCCAGACAATGACAAAACAACCAGTCGAGCAACAACCACAACTCTTCCTCCTTGACCGCTCCCAAAAACGGGCCTCTCTCTTCGAGTCTCTCCGGCCTCGCATTGTTTCCAACCAGGCGGACGTCGTCAGCTGCCTTCCGCACGCAACGGCGGATTCCTTGTGGGTCAGTTACGCCCGAAATCTCACCGAAGCCCTCGTCAAAGGTGTCTCTTGGCCGCGGTCCACTTCGCTCGGGTCCGGTGTTTTCCTGCATCCTTTGGAGACCGAATCCGTGCCCCCGTTGACGTCATGTTTTCGCCGAATCGCCTTTCTCACGAATGGTGGATTCCTTCCTCCGGAAGAGCTTGCGGAAGTCTTGGGGGATGAGAATCGAAACAACCTGTTCCTGGGTGGGAGTACCAACCACTCAACCGAGACGATCACGTTTTGGCGAGGCAATTTGGCACCGTTGACTGTTCCATTTTCGGCCTTTGAAAAAGCAGGGGATGGAACAAAGCCAGATTTTCACACGTTCTCAATCATCGACTGCGGGCAAACAGTCCAACTTGGTGAGTACGAAGCGGCGACCGATGCCCTCCTCTACGAATACGATCCGAACTACCGACGCGAACTTTCGAAGCAGCGTTTGCAAGAAGATCGCTCTTTTGGGGCTGCCCTTCGGCGTCTCCGAAAACAACGCGGACTTCGGCGGGAAGATTTTGAACCAGATCTCAATGCCAAGACGATCGCTCGCATCGAACAAGGAAAGGTCAGCCGCATTCAGAAAAAAACGCTCGCGGCACTCGCCAAACATCTGAAAGTGGAACCGGAGGAGATTGCGGAGTTTTAAGAAACGTGTGGCGATTCCCGCTGTTTTCGACATCAAACATCCAGCCCATAAAACTTCTTCGCCGTCCCAGCGAAAATCGTTTCTCTCTCGGCTTCGCTGATCGGCCCCAATGCCTCGACCAACGCTTGGAACAATTGCTCATAAGTCCCGGCGAGTTCACTCACGGGCCAGTCGGAGCCGAACATCAATCGGTCTGGTCCGAACAACTCCATTGCTTTTTGAACGTATGGCTTGAGGTCTTGCGACTTCCAATTTTGCCAGTCGGCTTCGGTGATCATCCCAGATAGTTTGCAGTATACATTCGGAAAAGATGCGGCGGCTTGGAAGTGTGGCAACCAGTCGTCGAGGACTTGTTCCTTGATGCGTGGTTTGGCGAGGTGATCATTGACCATCGGGTGTGCTGGGAGTTCTT
>CAYYUU010000559.1:0-5636 GCA_964474955.1 uncultured Alcaligenaceae bacterium
CCCCATGTTGGTCACGTCGGGGAATGTCCCTGGTCGCGGTCGTCGAAAATCCAGGACGAACTTTCGAGGGACAATGACAGGTTCAGGGAGGATCTTTCGGACGAACTTGGGGTCTGCGAGGTTCGGGGCTTCGGTGACCTGTTGGACGCCTTCTTTGTCGATGCGGATCGTCTGAGCCTGGGTGACACTGACCCTCTTGTCGGTCTGTCCTTTCGCATGAACTTGTCCCTGGAAGACGTGGACGTCAGTGTCCCCCGTCTGATGCACATTCATTCCGAATTCGGTCCCAAGGTCGATCACCTCACCTCGCGGGGACAATACGGTGAAGCCTTGAGCTTGTTCGGGGACACGTGCGGCGAGTTTCCCTCGGATGAGCCGAGCTTTGTTTTCGCCGAGTAATTCCAACGACGCCGGACCTTCGAGGATGACCGTCGCACCACTTCGAAAACGTATCTCGGCCAGACCTCGTTTAATCCGAAGGACAGAACCCGGTCGCATCCCATCTTGAGGGAGGCCACCTTTTTCCCACAGACAGTTCTGGGCGTTGACGAGCCAGGCCACCTCGCCGGAATTGGACCTCCACGACGAAGACCAAAGGGACAATCCAAGTGCCACCACCAGACACATTGCGACGCTTGCGACGACGCCTCGCAAAAATGTCCTGGCCCAAGATCGCGAGGACACACGGACAGTCCGAGGTACGTCCGGAATGGGGGACACGAGGTCGGGAGAAGAGACAGATTCAATGAGGTCGTCGATTTCTTCCAGGACTCGCTCGGTCGAACAGTTGGCCCGGACCTGTAACGCGAGGTCGGTGTGCATACGGCAGTATCGGACGAAATGATCCCGCGCCTTTGGGTCGGCCTGGAGGAGGTGCTCAAGCTGCTGCGTGTCCTCCTCGGTGAGGGTTCCACTGAGGTGTTCGTCGATGAGATCCTGTAGTTCGCCGGACACGCGGAATTCTGGTGTCATCCTGGTGTTCCTGGTTGGGTTTGTCGTGTGAGTGTCCTTTGGATGCAATCGAACAACGTCCGCCGGATTCGTCGGAGCGAGTTATAGACGCTTTGAGGGACCCGTCCGCGACGTTCGGCGGCCTGGTTCACTCCGGCCTCGTCGTTGTAACATTCTTGGACCAACTCTCGGTCGGCAGGCGGCAACTTTTCGATACATTGGGAAAGCGCTTCGCGGCGGTCGTCCATTTCTTCGTTGCTCATCTGCTCCTGAGCTTCGACCAACATCAAGTTCAGTTCGTCCGTGAATTGCAAAGGACGTCGACCGCGTTTGCGGATAAAATTCGTGACTTCCAGACGAGCCACCCCGCACGCCCACGAAAAGAAGCTGCGGCTCTCGTCGAAATCGGTGAACTTCTTCCAAAGCACTATGGCAGTTTGTTGGAACAAGTCGTCGGTGTCGTTCAAGTCGTTGACGAGCGAGTGAATGTATCCAAACAGTCGACCTTGGTTCTGGCGGAGCAGTGTCGCGAACCTTATCTTTCGATCTTGCAATTTCTCAGCGGACATCCGTCGCTCCATCCACGAGCCTTCTCAACCCGACGACGTCGCGTATACAAGCAATCGTCGTGAGGTTGCGATTTGTAATCGGGAAAACGAAATTTTTTTCGGAATTCGGAAAAGTAGCCGGCACACGGAGTGTGCCTACTACTTTGGTCACGGCACACGGAGTGTGCCTACTACTTTGGTCACGGCACACGGAGTGTGCCTACTTCTGGTCACTGGACAGCGACTGTGCCTGCTACTTTTCTTCTTGCCTCCAGCACGATGCCGGAATACACCTTTTTAACAGCATCATCTCGCCAAGCCGACCCAAACGATCGCCCCAGTTCCAAAAAAGAGGACACCATGATTTCCAAATTCTCTGTGCCACTGGTTCTTCTCGTGTTCCTCGTTCCCTGTGTGGACCTCGCGGCTCAGGAACGCCCAAACATTATCGTGATCCTCGCCGACGACATGGGCTTCTCCGACCCGGGATGTTTCGGAGGAGAAATTCAGACCCCGAACATCGACTGGTTGGCGAAGAAAGGTCTGCGCTTCACGCAATTTTACAACACGGCTCGTTGTAGTCCGACGAGGGCTTCGTTGTTGACGGGCCAATATGCTCACAAGGTCGGGCTGGCGGCGAATGGTCGCAGCCTGACTCGCAACGGAATGACCCTCGCCGAGTTGTTAAAGACGGCAGGTTACAACACGGGCATGGTCGGCAAGTGGCACCTCTCCGTGAGCCGGACTCTGCAACCTCCGGCGCGACACCAGAAGTGGCTCGATCACCAAATCGATCCGAAGATTCCGTTTGCGCCGCTTGAGACGTATCCGGTGAGTCGTGGATTCGACAAACATTATGGCATCATCTGGGGCGTCGTAAATTACTTCGATCCGTTCTCGTTGGTCGAGGGAAAGAAGGCCGTCAAGAAGGTCCCCAAGGACTATTACATCACCGATGCCATCAACAACAAAGCCGTCGAGTACATCCGTGATTTCGGCAAAAAGGATAGGCCGTTTTTCCTTTACGTGGCTCACTGCGCACCCCACTGGCCGCTGCACGCGAAGAAGGAGGACATCGCCAAGTACAAGGGTAAATACAACGGCGGTTGGCATAAGGTGCGCCAACAACGGTATGCCCGACAGCTCAAGATGGGATTGTTCGACAAGAAAAACACGCCGTTGCCGAAACTCATGGGCAAGGGCAAAGATTGGGACGCGTTGACCGACCGCGAGAAGAAATTCATGGCTCAGAAGATGGAGGTCCACGCGGCCATGGTTCACCGGCTCGATGTTGGAGTCGGGCAAATGCTGGAGGCACTCCGCGAGACCAAACAGCTCAACGACACCCTGATCATCTTCCTCGCTGACAACGGGGCGTCACCGGAAGTACCACAACGGCCAGGTTATGACCGCACCGGACAAACGCGAGACGGACGAATGGTTCAGTACCTCGGAATGTTCATTCCCGGTGGTGAACTCACCTACACAGGCATCGGAGCGTTTTGGGCCAACGCCCTGAACACACCCTTTCGATACTGGAAGCGGGAGTCGTTCGAGGGAGGGACGCACACGCCGATGATCGTCTGTTGGCTCGGCGGATTGAAGACCGACCCGGGAAGTACGACCGATCAGGTGGGGCACGTCATTGACATCCTCCCGACTTGCGCGGAACTCGCCAAGGCGAAGTATCCCGCCAAGTACAAGAGCCACAAATTGACGGCCATCGATGGAAAGAGTCTCGTTCCGATCTTTCGCGACTCAGTACGCGAAGGACACAAGCAGTTGTTCTTCGAGCACACTGGCGGCAAGGCATTGCGAGAAGGAAAATGGAAACTTGTGGCTCCCGCAGGCGGAAAGAAGAAACGCAGGAAATGGGAGTTGTATGACCTTTCTCAGGATCGGACGGAGACGAAGAATCTCGCCGCAAAATATCCCGAGCGAGTCGCACGGATGAATCGCGATTGGCAAGCGTGGTTCCAGCGCGTGACCAAGATTGGGAAGGTGAAAGGTGGAAGGTGAAAAGTTGCGAAATGAGGGAAAGCCTCTGTTGCTCTCGTTCCATGGCTCCGCCGTGGAACGCACGCCGCACGGCTCCGCCGTGCTCGCTAAAAACCAACCCGCAACCCTCAACCCTCAACTCTCAACCCTCAACCTTTCCTCCAGCATCACTTTCCCTGCTCGAAGGGCACCTACGGGATCGTCGTTCTCGGGGTGCAGCTCCAGTGACACCGCACTGTCATAACCAATCGATCGTAACGCCCGGCAAACATCCGCCACGTCCGTTTTGGTGAGACATCCCGTACACAACGGCCAATGAAGATCACTCACGCCGTCGTTGTCGTCGAAGTGGACATATCCGAGTTGTGTTCCGGCTTGTTCGATGGCTTTGGCAGGCGGCTCTTGACTAATGAGGCAATGGCCCACGTCGAGGAGTAACTTGACGTTTGTCAGTTCGTGTTCGTTGAGCCATGCCAAAGTTGTCGAAACGCTCGGGAGACTCTTTCCGGGAAAGTGTTCGACGCAAAGTTGCATCATTCGCCCATTGGCGTAGCTTGCGAGAGACCGGCACGCATCGGCAAATCGAAGGAGAGCTTCCGGCGTGTCGTCTTCGCCCGGAATGACGTAACAGTGAGTCGCGCCGAGGATGGCGGCATCGTTGATTTGTTGTTGGCAAAACGCAACCGCATCGCGACGAGTTTCGACGTCCACCGCATCGAGAGAAACTCCCTCGGGGAGCCCCCGTCCGAGGGCGACACACGAGACGATCAAATTCGTGGAGGCCAGAGCTTCGAGATGAGATTGTGGTCGGTGGCCTTCGGCGATGAGATCGACGTGAGAAAATCCGAGGGCCGCGAGTTGTTCAATCGCGAACTCGAATTCCAAAGGCAATGACGAGAGCATCGCGGAAATGTGCACGAGAGCCTATCCCTTTTGCTTCTCTTGTTGGCAGGGCAGATCTTCGAGGCTTTCGCAACCTTCCGGAAGTTCGGCATCTTGAACCAAAAGTGCCGGAATTCCTTCCTTGATCGGAAATCGCAGCGCGCAGCGTTCGCAAACGAGAGCCTTCTTCTCGGCACGAAGGGAAGTGTCTTTCGGATTCATCGGACACCGCAACAGAGCCAACCATTCTTCGCTAATCATGAGGAGCCGTTTCGCACTTGAAAAATACAGGACATCTCGGCAGTGTATCGGGACTTTGGTTGATGGGCATTATCGACGAAATCGACCAAGGGAACAAGAGGGCTGACCCCGAACTGCAAACGTGTCATTGGAAAGGATGCCTGATGAGTAGCGCCGTTTTACCGACCCAGCCGCCCTCGGATCTCGAATTGAAGAAGAGTCAGGATAGCATCGAAGATTCGTTATTGACGATCTTCAACGTCATCGTTGTCCTTTTGTGTGTTCTTTGTGGTCTCGGAGCTTTGGCTGGGTTTGCCATGAGTCCACTCAACCGCGTTGCAAGCTTCCGAGAGCCTTTCGACTTCACGTTTGCAGACGTTTTAGTCATGATGAGTGTGCTTTATGGCTTGCCCCTTGTCCTGTTAGCAACGACGTGCTCTATCTTCTCTATCTTCGTGGCCGGGGTGAGGTTATGTCTATCGCTTCCGAGGGAACAAGTTTCTCTCGGGTGGCGAGTGCTCCTTGGGATAGCATCGTTCCCACTTTTTCAGCTCTTTTTCTATCCGCTGCTCGCGTTGGCGATGGAAAAATTGAACGCATCCAAGGGAGCTTTCCGCTTGGCTCGAAGTTGCCATCAATACGCGGCGGGATATTTCGCGTTCGCAACGATCATCGTGATGGAACTGTTGGGCGGAACGAGAAGCATCGTGACTCTGGTGATGGGGCGATCACCTTCGATTGATTTTTGGGCTCGCGTCCAGATGGTGGGTGTTGGCGTCGGTGTGATTGTGTTTTTTGCGTTGGCGATTTGGTTTTTGTGTCTTCTGAGGTGGACTCGCCAGGAGTTGAGAGTCGGAAGATTGAGGAGTAAAACGAATCTATTCGCCTCCTGAGCGTCTGCTTCCAACGGATGATCGGTCCTGGAGAACGGACACAGGCGACAGCTGCCGGGTAGTCAAGGGGTTTACTGACCCGGTTGTGAGTTCGGGAGCGGTCAGGATAAAATAGATGAGCGGT
>CAYYUU010000560.1:0-5623 GCA_964474955.1 uncultured Alcaligenaceae bacterium
GGACGCGGACCGAGACTATTATCTCGAGCGGAAATACCCGGCTTTCGGGAACCTCGCGCCTCGCGACATCGCTTCCCGTGCGGCCAAGGAAGTCTGCGACGAGGGTCGCGGCGTCGGAGAAGGCGGACGGGGTGTCTATCTCGACTTCCGCGATGCCATCAACAACTACGGAGTGGACTACATCAAGGAACGCTACGGCAACCTGTTCGACATGTATCACGAGATCACAGCCGAAGACCCGTACTCCGTTCCGATGCGAATTTATCCCGCACCGCACTACACGATGGGTGGGCTCTGGGTCGATTACTACTTGATGAGCAATTTGCCCGGTCTGTTCGTGATTGGCGAGGCCAATTTCTCCGACCACGGAGCCAACCGACTCGGCGCGAGTGCTCTGATGCAAGGTCTCGCGGACGGTTACTTCGTCTTGCCGTACACAATCGGCGACTACCTCGCCACCGCGAAACAATCCGGGGCGACTCCCCAGGATGCCGCTTGTTCGCAAACTGAACAGGAAGTGAAGGAACACATCAACGCCCTGCTTTCCGTAAAAGGCAAGCAATCGGCGGCCCACTACCACCAACGTCTCGGGCGTCTGCTGTGGGAAGACTGCGGAATGTCTCGCAGCCAGACTGGCCTCGAAGAAGCCATCCGGAAGATTCCCGCCCTTCGGCAAGAGTTCTGGGAAAACGTCTCCGTTCCCGGCTCGGGTGAGTCGTTCAACCAGGCTCTAGAATATGCCGGACGTGTCGCCGACTTTTTGGAGTTTGGCGAATTGATGTGTCGCGACGCGCTAGACCGCAACGAATCGTGTGGCGGACACTTCCGCGTCGAGTATCAAGTCGACGGCGAAGCTGATCGCCGAGACGATGAATATCAGTATGTCGCAGCGTGGGAATACAAGGGCAAAGATCATCCCCCCGCGCTCCACAAGGAACAGATCATCTTCGAAGAAGTCAAACCGATTACGAGGAGTTACAAATAACGCCATGAAGTTGAATTTAAAAGTGTGGCGACAAGATGGACCGAACGCCCAAGGCCACATGAAGGATTACGTTGCGGACAACGTCAACCCCGATATGTCCTTTCTCGAAATGCTCGACGTCTTGAACGACGAGATCATCGCAAAGGGTGAAGAGCCTATCGCGTTCGAATACGATTGTCGCGAGGGAATCTGTGGAACATGTTCGTTGATGATCAACGGTCGGGCTCATGGTCCGGGTCGTGGCGTCACGACGTGCCAGGTCTACATGCGAGACTTCAAGGACGGCGACACGATCTGGATCGAACCATGGCGCGCCGAAGGATTTCCGCTCATCCGAGACTTGGTCGTCGACCGTACTGCCTTCGACCGCATCATTCAGGCCGGCGGATTCATTTCGGTGAATACCGGAAACGCTCCCGACGCGAACGCGCTACCGGTCGGCAAGGAAGAAGCCGAGCAAGCCATGGATGCCGCCGCCTGCATCGGTTGTGGGGCTTGTGTCGCCGCGTGTCCGAATGCCTCGGCCATGTTGTTCGTGGCGGCCAAAGTCGGTCACATGGCCCACGTCCCGCAAGGTCAACCCGAACGCCTCAAACGCGTCCGCGCGATGGTCACACAGATGGACGCTGAAGGATTCGGGAGCTGTACTAATCATTACGAGTGCGAGGCTGCCTGCCCCAAAAAGATCAGTGTGAACTGGATTAGTCAGATGAACCGAGACTATCTGAAAGCGACGTGGGCCGGGGCATAGAAGAGTTGAGAGTTGAGGGCACATTGGTGTTGTGATGTTTTTGAGAGCCACGGAGTGACGACAGATTGCAGCCGTGGCCGTCAGGCCACGGAACGATGAGAACGCTTCCTCTGCCCCGTGGGCGTGAGCCCACGGCTACAATCTATCGCCGCTGCGCGGCTCAAAATATACTAAAACCCTCAACGCATGCTTATTATTTCAAGCTATTCAAATATTCCACCAAATCTCGCACATCCGACAACGACAAGTTCTTCATCAGGTCCGCGGGCATCGCCGATTCGGTCGACTGCCGACGACGCAAGATCGTCGATTTTGGGATCGTGATCAACGTTCCTTCGGGACTCATGAGCTTGAGATTCTTGCCATCTTCCGACTTTAGCACGCCGGACTTGATAACACCGCTTTTCAAGAGCACTTGAGTTTGATCATAGCCCTTGGCGATTTTCTTGCTCGGCGCGACCAACGATTCGAGCAAGTACTTCCTGTCCTTGTCCTTGGCCACATGAGTCAGCTCCGGCCCAACGTTTCCGCCGACGCCACCGATGTTGTGGCAACGGACACAAGACACGTCCGTGCGATTAAAGAAAATCCGTTTGCCGCGTTCGGCATTCCCACCGGCAATCGAAACCCGATATTTCGCGAGTTTATCGTTCTTCGGAAGAGACGCCTTATATTTCGCCAAAGCACCGCGGACTCCACCTCGTGATCGGAGTTTCTCCGCCGCGAGCAACACGTCGAGAGCGACTTCGGAAGCAACATCTCCCTTCGTGAGTGCGTTCATCGAACGAACCACAACCTTCTCGGCTCCCACGTTGGCCGGCAACTGACTTAACGTCTCCCACGCCTTTTGTCGTTCGACGAGGGCCGCTTTTGCGTTCGTGAGAACTTTCTCGATTTCCTTCACCGCCTCGTGAGGATTCCGCAACAAATGGTAATGGCGGGCAGTTGCTCGAACGATTGCGTCCTTCGACTTCCTCGCGGATTGGATCGCTTGGTTCACTTTCTCGTTTTTCAAAGCAACCAGAGCAGCAAGGCTTTCGACGCGGACTTCACTCGGATTGCTTTCGTTCATGACGAGTTTCACCAACGCCGGTCCAACTTCCTTGATTCCAAGTTCGGCGGCTGCCTTTGCCGCTTCCTTCCGAATCCTGTTTGACCCACCGAAGATCCCTCCCAGAGCCGTTCGCATCGCCGCCGCAGCGACTTGCTCGGACCGATCCTGTAGCGGACGATACAGCCCCGTCACACGGTCCAGGTCGGACGGCTTCGACCAGTTCCGCAAGTGCTTGATGGCTTCTAGTCGCATGCCCTCGGGGTTCTTGGGATTCCCGGCAAACTTCGCCAGTGACATCGCGTTGTCAGCTTGACCCAGACGGAAATGAGCATTGAGGGCACGATACGTGAACGCGTCCGACAATCCCGTTCTGCCAGACGCGGCGGCCAGTTGCGGCAAGGCCTTGGTGATCGGCAGGTCGTTGATCGCTCGTGCGGCTTCCAGAACGAGTTTGTTGTCGGCGTCGTTCAGAAACATCGCAATCGCCGGAGATTCATGCCGCCGCATGGCCAACAAGACCGCCATTCGGACCGAATGCGACGGGTCTTTCGCGAGCGTCTCGCGTTCCTTGGCGTTCGTCAATCGCGTTAGTGCCATGACACCGGCATGTCGCAAATATACGTCCGCATCCTTGTTCTCGCGCAACATCCCCAGGATGGGTTCGATGGCCCTCTTGTCATCTTGTTTGCTCAAACTCATCGTCGCCAGGAACCGAACACGCGGCGATTCGTCCGCGACCAACGGCAGCAACGCAGAGACACACTCCGGAGCCTGCACGAATTGTAGGCACTTGGCCGCCTGGGCCCGGATCTCCGCGTTCTTGTCTTTGCTCAACTCCAATACGGCCTGCGCGGATTGTAACCGCTTCCCTTCTGGAAGTTGCTTGTCTCGAATGAGTTGACCGAGCCCCCAGATTGCATGGATTCGAGCAAACAAATTGTTGTGCGTCTTTGCTGTCTTGGACAAGAGCGGCACGACTTTGAGACCGTTCGCCGCTAACGCAAACTGAGCTTCCTGGCGAACTCGCATGTCCTTGTGGGCCATGAGCCGAACCAGTTCTTGAGCGTTTCGGTTCGCCATCCCTTCCGCAAGGAGCTTTTTTACTTCCGCCACCTCGGGATCCTTGAGCCGGCTCCGATCAAAGAGCTTATAGATACGTCCCTTACCCGGCATGCCCCAACCGTTGATCCAGTCCGTCAAATAAAAGGCTCCGTCAGGACCAAAGTCACCATCGGTCACCAGAACGCGGTCAATGAGTTTGCCACGATTCACGACTTTAAACGTCGCCCCTTTTGGCTCGACTTGGAAGGTATGGATTCCGCTGTTGTTCGGGCCACCGCGAAAATCGCAGAGGAAGAATGTACGCTCATAGCGTTTCGGAATCAGGCTCACGCCCGGGTGATACGTGAGGCCCGAGGGACCACTCGATATGTGCGCGAGAGGGGGAAGTATATAGGCCGGTTGCTTTGGATTGCGAAGCTCCCACATTCGCTCGGCCTTCCACGGCCCGAGTCGATCCGGTGGGGAGTTGAGATATTGAAAACCGATGCGCCAACCACTATCGCCGCCATCCACAACGTGAACCCAACGCGCTTTGTCGCCTGCATCGGCGTTGTTGTCACCGGTGAACAAGTTGCCGTATTCGTCGAACACCAACTCTTGCGGATTCCGCATCCCAAAGGCTACCAACTCCAACTCCGAACCATCGGGGTTACACCGCAACACAGCACCGGTGTCGGGCTTGACGATCTTGGCGTCCTTCGTCCTCACGTTCAAACCGCGGTCACCGATGCTGAAATAGAGCTTCCCATACGGGCCAAATTTCAAACCGTGTGAGTCGTGACCAAGGAACGACACATGGACGCCATAACCTTTGTGGAGCGACTTTTTCTTGTCGGCTTTTCCGTCGCCGTTAGTGTCTTCCAACAACCAAAGGTCGGGAATGCACGTATACCAAACCTTGTTTCCGCGTGCGATGACCCCGGACCCCAGCCCGTCCAACGGATGGTTAAACCCATCGGCAAAGACGATTGCCTTGTCGAGTTTGCCGTCGCCGTTGGAGTCAACGATCTTGCGAATGCGGTCGTGCTCAGTCCCATAGGTCCAGAACTTTTTCTTGAGGAACTGCTTGTACATCGCCAGTCGATCCTCAATGGTCCGCGCCGCAAGATCGGTCGTGAGCCATTTTTGTCGGCGGTTGTCGGTCACGCCGCGATGCAAACGGAACGTCTCGGCGACGTAGAAATTGCCCTCGTGGTCGATGCAGAACGCAATCGGATTCGCGAGCATCGGTTCCGCCGCGGCAAGGTCAATATGAACACCCTTGGCAATTTTGAACCCCTGCATTGCTTCGCGTCCCTCATTCGACGCCTTGGCAATTTTTGGGTTGAACTTTCGTTGTTTTTTCTTGCGTTGGGCCGTCGCATGATCGAGCCCGAAGACCGCGACCGCAACCGCGACGACTCCACACACGAGACATCGGAACATATTCATTCTCTGTCCTTTGAATTACGGAGAGTACAACGTGAAGAGGCACACATTAATAGTTGGTGGGTGAGTCTTGGGGAAGGTGCCAACCCGACTTGTTGTGAGGAGCGAACCAACGATTTGCTCCTCGGGAGGACTCGCTTGCCGGTGCCTTCGTGTGTGGCCTCGTCCGGCAAGTTGGTACTATTCAAGCGTATCGGTCTTGGTCTGATGTCGCAACGTTTTTCCTCAAGGCCACTTGTGCCCGAAATGCATGGCAATTCTTTGCGACGTTCGCAGCTTGTGCCGCATTAGAGTGGTTCACATTTGCGTTGGGCACAGCGTTTTTTTTCAAAGTCCCTCGCCC
>CAYYUU010000561.1:0-5608 GCA_964474955.1 uncultured Alcaligenaceae bacterium
CATCACTTTGGCGTCCTTTCACGGAACGAAAGGCGACACTCGCCGAACAAACACAAAGGCGACACTTATTTATCCGTCCGCCCTCGCACGAGGCACGTCCCCTCGCTCCTCGGGGACGTGCCACCGACGAAGTTGCCAGAAAAATTTGCCACACCCACTGTTTCCAAATGTTGTAGATTTTGCTTGCGTCCGATATGAAGAACAGGTGAAATGTACATGGAACCATCTGCGCTTTGTATGCAACCACCTACCTGGAAGCGTTTCTCCATTCCTTGGCCCATGCACCATTCCAGCCGGGCCGCATTGTGACTGAGTAAGGAGCACTGCAATGTTGACGGTTTCTTCGGACAGCTGGACGAGAGATTGTGAAGGGCATTCCCGCCGCGATTTTCTGAAGATCGGGGCTTTGGGCCTTGGTGGACTGACGCTGCCTGCGTTGTTGCAGGCTCAAGCCCAAGCCTCCGAAGCCGGGAGCCACATTCGCAACAAGTCGGTCGTGTTTCTTTTCTTGCATGGTGGCCCGAGTCAGTTCGAGACTTGGGATCCGAAGATGACAGCTCCGAGCAACATTCGCAGCTACACCGGCGAGATCCAGACGAAGCTGCCGGGCGTGACGTTCGGTGGAACGTTCCCACGACTCGCCGCAATGGCCGACAAGATGGCCATTGTCCGTTCGTTCCGCGTCGGGACCGGAAATCACGGAACCGGTCGTCGTCTTGTGGCGACAGGCGGGAACGACCTCGAGGCTCCTTTGGGCTCGATTTTTGCTCGCGTGGCAGGCACGACGCACCCGACGACCGGCATGCCGACGAACATTGCTTTGCCACCGAACACCGCTGGTGCGGAGTACCGCGGACTCGACAGCCGCATCGACATGGTGGAGAACACCGGTCACCTCCCGCGCGAGTATCGTCCGTTCGTCCCGAACAGTAGCCCGGCTCCCGCAGCGAATAACAATCGCCGTCGTAGAAATCGCAATCGAAATAATTCCTCGGGCGGATTGCTCTCGGACATGCAACTCCGAGTGCCCGCCGACCGACTCGATGACCGCCGAGCGCTCCTGCAGCAGTTGAGCGAATTGCAGCGGAACGTGGATCAAAACGAAGTCGCCGCTGAACTCGGTCAATATCGGCAACAAGCCTACAACGTCATCCTCCGCGGCGTGAGTCAAGCCTTCGATCTGTCGCAAGAAGATCCTCGCGTGTTGGCTCGCTATGATACGAGCGACTTGCGAATTCCGCAGAGCGTCCTAAACAAGGGCAGCCGCAACGCCCGAAAGATTCCACAGTTTGCCCCGACGGCCCTTGGGAAACAACTGCTCATGGCTCGTCGGCTTTGCGAAGCCGGTTGTGGCTTCGTGACTGTGACGAGCCACGGTTGGGACATGCACGGAAACGCCTTGGGCATCAACGACGGTTTCCCGACTCTTGGGCCAGCCCTCGACAAGTCCGTTTCGGCATTCCTCGAAGACGTCGAATCTCGTGGCCTGAGCGACGACATCTTGTTGGTCATCACCGGCGAGATGGGCCGCACGCCACGCATCAACAACAAAGCCGGTCGTGACCACTGGGCGAATCTCTGTTCGCTTGCTTTGGCCGGTGGCGGCCTGAAGATGGGACAAGTCATCGGTGCTTCGGACCGAATCGGCGGAAGACCCGCAACGACACCGATCACGTTGGACAATTTGCTCGCCACCATCATGCACACGCTCTTCGACGTTGGACAACTCCGCGTAACACGTGGCTTGCCGACGGAAGTCGTGCGGATGATTAATTCGGCCCAACCGATTCGAGAGTTGTTTGCTAAACGAGTGATTGTGATAACTGCGGTGGCTCGTCCCCGAGCGTGAGCGAGGGGCGTGGTTCTCGTGGAGAATCTGCCCGAACCACGCCCCTCGCCCACACTCGGGCACGTGCCACCAACAAATCGCCCCTTGTTAATCCGACCGTCCGACCGAAAGACGACTACCCAAAACCACATTCAAACACCTTTAGAACGCCACACCAGCAACCCACCCCGCGGCGTTCTGCCTCGCTACCAACGGAGAAGATGACACACATGCGATTGCAACGTACTCTGATACCGATTTCTTGCTTGGTGCTTTTGCTGGGCAGTGGTCTGGCTTTGGCCGACACCAAAGAATCGGCGATTCCGAAGAATCTCAGATCCATCTCGATCGAGACCGGACGCTCCAGCGACGGCAAGTTCGGTCTGGCCGGGCGTGACTCGTCTCAACAGCTTGTCGTGACGGCGAAGGACGCCAAAGGAAACGAACACGACGTCACCCGAATCGCCAAGTATGAAGTGTCGCCGAAGGACATTGTTCGGGTTTCCCAGACCGGAGAAGTGAACGGTATCAAGGAAGGCAGGGCCACGATCGTTGCGAACGGGCCGGGCGGACTCGTCGCCAAGACGAGCGTGAGCGTGACGAACATCGTGGAAGACTTGCCGATCAACTTCGCGAATGACGTCGTGCCGATCTTCACTCGCTACGGGTGCAACAGTGGCGGGTGTCACGGAAAGTCGGGCGGCCAGAACGGTTTCTCTCTGTCGTTGCTGGGTTTCGAACCGCAAGAGGATTTCGACTTCCTCGTCAAAGAAGCGCGTGGTCGTCGAATCTTGCCGTCGGTGCCGACGTACTCGCTGCTCCTGCGGAAGGCTACGGGACAGATGGCCCACGGTGGAGGGGGCCGGATCAAGGTCGACTCGGCGGCGTATCGTGTCGTCCGTCGTTGGATCGAACAGGGGACGCCGTTCGGCAAAAAGGACGATCCGGTCGTCGACCGAATCGAAGTCACGCCACGGTCGCGAGTGTTGGCCCCGAATTCGTCGCAGCAACTTGTTGTGGTCGCGCACTACTCCGACGGGAGTACAAAAGACGTCACGCGGTTGGCCCAATTTGAGTCGAACGCGAAAGACCTCGCCCACGTCTCCGAGTCGGGTGTCGTTTCGACGGGTGATTTGCCGGGCGTCGTTGCCGTGATGGCGCGCTTCCAGATTCACGTCGGTGTGTTTCGGGCAACCATCCCGCTGAATGCCCCGCTGAAGTCGATGCCGTCGGAAAATAATTTCGTCGATCAGTTGGTCTTCAAGCAACTCAAATCTCTCGGGTTGCCGCCGTCGGACGTGTGTAAGGATTCGACGTTCATTCGGCGCGTGACGATTGACATCGCGGGCCGACTCCCTACGCTCGAAGAAACCAAGAAGTTCCTCGCAGACACGAGCAAAGACAAACGGCCCAAGCTCGTTGACCGTTTGCTCGAGAGCGGAGACTACGCCGATTACTTCGCGAACAAGTGGAGCGCGGTGTTGCGAAACAAGCGGGAGAACTCGAAGGAAGACACCAAGCCGACGTTCGCGTTTCACAGCTGGATTCGCAAAAGCCTGGCCCAAAACAAACCGTATGACCAGTTCGTGCGAGAGATTTTGACGGCAACAGGTAAGGAAGTGAAGAATCCGCCGGTAACGTGGTATCGCGAAGTTCGCGGCCCATCGGCCCAGCTCGAAGACGTTTCGCAGCTCTTCATGGGTCAACGAATCGGGTGCGCGAAGTGTCACCATCACCCATTCGAGAAGTGGAGCCAGGACGACTACTACGGATTCGCCGCGTTCTTCTCGCAGGTCAAGTACAAAGATCCGCCACGCCCGAAGAGGAACAAGAAGAAGCGGAAGAAAAAAGGTAAAGTATCTCGACCTCTGTTAGAAATTTTGCACAACCCGGGCATCGCGAAGGCTAAAAACCCTCGGTCGGGTGATTTCGTTTACCCCACCGGGCTCGGAGGCAAGACGTACAAAGTTCCGGCGAACGTCGATCCGCGGACTAAGCTTGCGGACTGGTTGACGTCTCCGAAGAATCCGTATTTCGCTCGCGTGTTGGTCAACCGTTATTGGAAACACTTCATGGGTCGGGGGCTCGTCGAGCCCGAGGATGACATGCGAGTCACGAACCCGCCGACGAATCCTGAGTTGTTGGACGCACTCGAGAAACATTTTATCGAGAGTAAATACGACCTCAAACGACTCATCCGCACGATCTGTACGTCACGGGTGTACCAACTGAGCGGCATCTCGAACAAATACAATCGGCCCGACAAACAGAACTTCTCCCGATTCTACGCCCGACGGCTTCACGCCGAGGTGTTGCTCGACGCCATCGATCAAGTGACGGCGACGAAGACGCGGTTCACGAACGTTCCTCAAGGGACGCGAGCCGTCCAGTTGCCGGACAACGCGTTTGATTCGTACTTCCTGTCGGTGTTTGGTCGCCCAAGTGCCTCGAGCGCGTGTGAGTGCGAACGGACGTCGTCGCTCAATTTGGCTCAGCTGTTACACCTCCTGAATTCTTCGGACATCTTGAAGAAGGTGGCCGGAACCCGAGCCCAGAAGATCTCTCGCGACCGACGTTCCCACGAAGAGAAACTCAAGGAGCTGTATCTCGTAGCATTGTCACGAGAACCAAGCCAAGCCGAATTGGGAGTTTTGACGAGCTACATCGAACGACGAAAGCGGAATGAAAAGGCCGCTTACGAAGATGTGATTTGGTCGCTCATCAACTCGCCGGAATTTTTGTTTAATCACTGATATTCTTGGAGGGTGGCCGAAGGCAAGGGATGTCTTTCCGCCCATCCGAAGCGCGAGTCACTCGCGCTTCGGATGGCGTAAAGGCGTGCCTCGCTCGCGCTTCGGGTTGGTGTAAGAACTACCAGAACCATCCAACAAAGCCAATGCGACAGACCGCTCGCGAAATGGCATCCCACTCGACTCCTTCGTGGAGTCTAAACGGCCTCAATTCCCACGTCAATTCCCCGCGAGGCGAACAATTCGACAAACAATTCGGCACGTTCCCTGTGTGTCACAATCAAAGTGGCTCGCCCGTCGTAGTGGGCCTGCCACATCTTGTGTGTCGCTTCAGTTTTACAAAAACGTAACAACTCCATGACGGCGTGAACGATGGCCATCATGGACCGTGTTGCGTTTTGGAATAGGACGACACGATATGGTGGAAGAACAAACCGCGTGGTCGCCTTACTGGAACCAGAATGCGTATCGGGTTTGACCCGATCAGGTGGAAAGGCACCGCGGTCGGTAGGATACGAGTTCATGGCCGCCCTCGTGAGAATCGGATCAGGAAGTGATCAACTCGAGTCGGACCTCAATCGTGTTGAAGCTCACTTAGAAGTATACCGCTCCCCCCAAGGCGGAATGAAGGTGGCCTGGTTCACCTCCACGGAAATTACACATTCTGGGGGAAGGTTATTCGGACTGTAAAGGGTGAACAGGAAGGACCGAGTTTGCGGGGCAGTTGTAGGGATGGACGGGCGCACTTTTTCCTTTCCTTCTCCGATTGTACCCGTGTTTCTCACACTCTCCGATGTGGTCAAGAGTATACATTTCGGGTGATTCCGACCGACAAAAGCCGAGTAATCATTTTATTTATTCCAATCTTAGACTCCTCTAAATAATGCCCACTTTGAAAGAGAATATTAACAACACAGTGGAGATTTTGGGTGTGACGTGGCTCGCAACTTGACGAAAAGTCACTAGTACAGGGTGTCAGCAAATAATAGTGCATCAGCGTTTGAGTTTATCATTGTGGTTTCGTGTTACC
>CAYYUU010000562.1:0-5605 GCA_964474955.1 uncultured Alcaligenaceae bacterium
GGGAATCGCTTCAAGATTTTTTTGAGTCGCGGGTCGTTATTGGAGGTGCGGTCTTGCTTGGTTTGTCCGGTTGCCTGCTCAGTCCCATTCAGGAAAAACATCAGACAACAACCGGCGAAGAATACAAAAAGGTTTTGCATCAGTAATCCTCTGCATGTGGCATTACAGGTAGGTGATGATAAGGTCGGGGTTGGCTTCTTTCAATTCGTTGACGGTCTGGATCGAGATGGAACTGTTCATTCCAATATGCAACCGTCGCAGCCCGTGGAGTTGTTTGAGATGTTTCCAAGCAGCATCCTCAGCCGTCGAGGAGTCCAAGTTCAAGTGTTTCAAGTTTGGACAATTTTCCACGAGCCGTTGCATGTCCTTCGCCGAAAATTCGATTCGTGGAACGATAAGCTCTCTCAAATTTTCCAAATGCGGGAGCTTCTTCGTCAAGTCACACCTTGCAACGCTCTTGCCTCTGCCAAAAAACAAACGCACGAGAGATAGTCGTTCGAGTGATTGGAGGGATGCGAGATGTTTCAAGCCATCTTCTCCCCATTTCACTCCGTTGATTTCGAGTTTCTGAAGGTGGTCAAGCCCTTCGAGTTGGGCAAGGTCATTCACAGAGATTTGGCAGTGTTGGAGAGACAACCTTCGCAACTGCGTGAGGCCGGAGATTTGCCACAGCGATTCGAGCGGTTGGGGAGACTCGATCACGAGCGTCCAGAGTGTTGGTACCTCGCGAAGGGGTTCGAGTGCCGCCCAATCGATCGAACAGTAACGGAACTGCAACCATTGCAACTTGAACTGGCGGGATGCAATGACTTCCAACAAAAAAGGCAAATGGTCATCGATAATGGAGATACATTCCAAACTCTTCAATCGTGGCGATTGCAACAAAAGGTGCAAGGCTTCGGCGGTCACCTCGTCGTGCCCCTGGAGCCGGATCTGTCGCAGCCCTGTGATTCGAGTGAGTTGACGTAAGGTTTCTTCGGTGTATCCCTTCTCGCTGGCTTCATGCCAGACATAAGTCACCCGGTCCAACATGTCCGGTGGCAACTGTTCCACAAACTCGGGCTTCCGAGCCGGAACACGAAGGCAGATTGACGAAACCCAATCCCGATGTTTCTCCCACCATTTGATCCCGGCCGACTTCGTGAAGAAGGACGCGGGCGTCGCCTCCACCGAAAGCAAGCCTCCGTCAAACCTCACTCGTCTTGGTCCTTTCTCGATCCATTTCGATCTGTGCTCGTGGAGCAAGGATTGTTGCCGCTCGACCAATTGCTCGTAGTCGGCAGAACGTGTACCCCGATAGTCGTTGTCTCGGAGCCGTTTCATCTCGCACTGCACCCGAATGAGTTCTGCACGGGCTTGCTCTCCCTGTTCTTCGAGCCAATCCGCAAACACCAAACGCGGCGCGAGGTCATCGGGGTTCTCGATGACGCTTTGGAGCAAGTCTCGATGTGTCGTCATGATTTAACCTCGCATTAGCACCTTTCGTACCGCCCACCAGGGAGCTTCCGGAGGACACGATTGAGTTCCATCATGGATAACAGAAACGCGAGTTGTCCCGCTTCGATCTCGAGTTCTTGGGTGATCTCGTCGGGGTACTTTGGACCACCTTCGAGGAAGTCCCATATCCGCTTTTCGTTTCCATTGAGGTTCTGGCTGGGGGCGGGTTCAGTTGCTTTCGCTGTTGCGGGGGTCGATGACCGCGGGACACTTGCAGGAGCAGGCGCAGGAGGTCGAGTCGGAGGTTTCGAAGGGCCGACCGGAGGGACAGGAGCAGGCTTTGTCTCTCGCTTGGGCTCTTTGATCTCCTTGACTTCAGAGGTGACTTTTGGTGGCTCCTGTCGAGGCTGTTGAGAGAGAGGAGCAGGTGTCGGAAAGTGTCCCTGGAGGTCTTCGAGGATGTCCTTCGCATCGCGGATGAGGGTCGCACCTTCGCGGATGAGGTGGAGAGGTCCGGCGCTCGCGCTGCTGTCGACAGGTCCAGGGACAGCGAACACGAAACGCTTCTGCGCGGTCGCATGTCGTGCCGTAATCAGTGCGCCGCTGTTCTGCGTCGCTTCGACAATGACAACGCCATGACACAACCCGCTGATGATTCGGTTCCGTGCCGGGAACACGTCCCGCACAGGTTCCATGAGCATGTTCGATTCGGTGATCAGTGCCCCTGCCGACTGGACCTCCTTGGCAAGGTCCTTATGTTCGGGTGGATAGATCGAACTGAGACCACCTGCGAGCACTGCGATGGTCCGACCTCCAGCCTGGAGAGCGCCCTTGTGAGCTGCTCCATCGATCCCTCGGGCAAGACCACTGACAATAGTGTACCCGGCTCTCGCGAGGTCATAGGCCAACCGCTCGGCGATCGTCTTTCCGTACTTGGTGCAGTGCCGCGACCCAACGATTCCGATGGCCGAACTGTCCTCGGGCAACAAGCCACCTCGGACGTAGAGGACCTGAGGTGGGTCTGCGATGGATTTCAAGATGCCTAGGAAACCAGGGTCACTCGGAAACAAGAGGGACACGTTGTGTTCTGCAGCACGTTTGAGTTCGGCCTCGATGTCAATGGCTTCTAGGTCCCTCAGATACTGAGCCGCTTGGCGTTCACTGACGTAAGGAACCTTGCTCCACTCCATCGCGGTCGCCCGCCTGGCTCTCCACGCCGACCCGAAGTGCTCCACGATGGACGCGATGCGTTTCGGACCCAAACCTCGGATCAAGTGCAATGAGAGCAGAGCGTGTTGTTCGTCAGAGAGTTGCTGCACGGGAGATCCTTTTCGATTGGCGAGCCCAATCAATGTTCGTGATGGAGCGAGCGAGACCTCATCGAATCATCAATCTGGAGAATCAGGAACCATCGTCGTATCGGACGGAGACCTTCAAGGTCTTTGCGAATTTCTGGAACGCATACACCTCACGTTGCCATTCTTCGTAACACCCTTCGCGGCCATCGTAGTAGCTGCACATATACACCCTCTCTAGAGGGCAATCTTCCAGAATTCGCGAAGCCCCAATTCGCGTGACTTTGGTTGCTGAGAGGTCGAGGGCTCGCAATTTCGGCAATTTGAGTAACTCCTTGAACCCGTCATCATCGACGTTCAAACCTCCCAAACCCAGGCATTCCAAATTCTGCAGTTGCATCACCACTGGGAGGGGATCGGATTGAATGTACTGGCTACCAATATCCAAGTACTTGAGTTGAGGCAGCTGAAGGAGGTGAGGAAGGACGGCATCCGTGATTTGATTAAATTCCACAGAGAGCGCTTTCAACCTCGGAAGTTTGAGTAGCTCCAGGAGGACTTTGTCTTCGAGGCCCGTGTGCCCCAACGATAGCACTTCCAGGTGTTCAAGATCTTGCAACACACTCAAATGGCTTGGGTTCAGTTTTGCCTCGCGGCAATCTAATTCTGTCAGCTTGGTAAATGTGCCGAGCAATTGAAGCTCTTTCGGGTTCAACTGCATGTAGAAGATATTCAACCTCAAAGGGCCTTCTGGCCAATCCTGGATGGCATCGAGAAATCCAGGCCTGACCGGTCCTGGAGAGATATCGGTGTTCTGTGGGACGGATACGCGCCTGCGGAGGCTCGGATACGCTGCGAGGGTGGGTAGAAAATTGGTATCAACATCCCGAAAGTCCAACGAGATGACATATGGCAGACCAGCCAGAAAATCGAGAATGTCTTCCGTGGGTTTGATGCCTTTCCCGAGACTCGCAGTGGCTAGGCCCGAGCGGAAGCGGAGTTCCAAACAGTCCTGAAAGTCTTCGGGGAGTGAGACCGGCAAAGACTCCCACGACTCGCGAGGTTTTTGATCCATCTCAGCCGAGAACCAGGGAATGTTCGAGAGCGAGTCACGAATCTCTTGACTGCGTTCGCTCTGTCCGTGTTCGTCCAACCAATCGGCGTAAATGAGTCGTCGAACGCTCGACCAGGGTTCTGAGAGAATTCCCTCGATTAAAGCGTTTTCGTCCATCTCCTAACTCCTTCAAGATGAGTGACAAGAACCGGCATAACGTCACCACCTCAGGACGCGCCTTTCGCCTTCAACACCTCCACCACCTCTTTCTCTTGGACGTCATCGAACAACGCCACCTCACCGAGTCTTTTCGGAAGGATGAATCGCAACTGACCGGCCACGGCTTTTTTGTCATTCCGCATCGTGGCGATGAGTTCCTCTACTGGCCACGGATCGATCTTGAGAGGTAACCCAAACGCCGAAAGTACGGCGGTCTGTCGCACCACGAGATCGTTTGTGATCTGACCTCGTTGGTGTGCCAGGTGAGCCGCGCATTCCATACCTGCCGAGACGGCCTCTCCGTGGAGCCATTCACCAAACTTGGCGGCCTTCTCGAAGGCATGTGCGAAGGTGTGTCCGTAGTTCAAGATCGCGCGAAGACCTGTCTCTTCGCGTTCGTCCTTCTCGACCACGTTCGCCTTGAGTTGACAGCACCGTGTCACTATCTCTCGGATGGCTTTCGGGTCACGCTGGAGAATCGGCTGGGTGTTGACCTCAAGGTATTGGAAGAACGGGATGTCCATGATCACCCCGTACTTGACGACCTCGGCGAGCCCACTGCGGAACTCGCGGTCGGGGAGCGTGTCCAACGTACTCGTGTCGATCCACACTCCCACAGGTTGATGGAACGCTCCGATCATGTTCTTGGCCTTGGGATGGTTGACCCCGACCTTGCCGCCGACGCTGCTATCGACCATCGACAAGAGAGTCGTCGGGACCATCAGCAGGGACACTCCTCGGGCATACGTCGCCGCCACGAATCCGGCGAGGTCACCCATCACACCACCACCGACGGCGACAACGAGGGTTTTGCGGTCGGCCTTCTCGTCGATCAGTCGGTCATACAGTTCGCTCGCGACCGAAAGCGATTTCTGCGACTCTCCCGAAGGTCGCTGACACGTCATAACTCGGAACCCTGCCGCCTGCAACGACGTGCTCACTTGTTCGGCGTGCGGCGTAACGTTTTCGTCGGCGATGACAAGGGCGAATTGTCCCTTCACCAACGACCTCGCGAACTCGCCGATTTCGTGCAGGCAGTTCGTTGTGACGTGGATGTCATACGACCGCTCAGCGAGGTTTACGCGAACCGTGTCCGTCATTTCCGTCGGCTCCTTACTCTGTCACTCAGGACTCGCGATTATACCCCTTCGCGATCTTTCGCACCAACCATCGCGGCCCCATCCAGATTAGCCACGGTGTCATCTTATTTCGGATTCCCGGAGTGACGATAACCTGACCCTTGCGGAACCCATGATAGCCCGCCTTTGCAACCGGTTCGACGCCCATGACGTTGTTCTGGAACATGGTCGTCTTTTCCATTCCAGAGGCATGACCAAAGCCCGTTTCCGTTGGTCCGGGTGTCAAACAAGTGACAGTGACGCCCTTGTCGCGGACTTCTTCGGCGAGGGCTTCCGAGAAATGAAGGACATATGCCTTCGTCGCGTAATACACAGCCATGTTCGGACCGGGCAAGAATCCCGCGATCGATCCGACGTTCAGAATTCCTCCTCGCTTTCGTTCGACCATCCCGGGCAAGAACAATCGCGAAAGGTGGGTGAGTGCTGCTATATTGACCTTTAGCATGTTCATCTGTTCGTCG
>CAYYUU010000563.1:0-5605 GCA_964474955.1 uncultured Alcaligenaceae bacterium
GTGACACTCGACATCCTTGATGACCGAGTGAAGGTGTGGACTAAATCGAAGTTGATAAAGTAGTAGGCACACTCCGTGTGCCGTAACCAAGTAGTAGGCACACTCCGAACGCGAAATTTATTGCTGTCCGTTTTTTGATTTTGTCATAGGTACACGCGAGCCGCGTGTACCTATGACAATAACGGACAGATTCATTTTCAACGTCACCAAAACCGAATGTCAGGGGTAGCAGTTGCCCAAAGACTTTCCTCCCAAGAGTATTGTCCTGGATTCTTTGGGTTTGTTGCTGGCCATCGTAGTGACGGCAGCGAGTTGCGACGAAGGCACGACGACTCCGCGAGTTCTTGAGTTCTTGACCGAGGAAGAGTTTCCGCGGTTGAAATAGATCGGCGGTGACATAAACACCACAATCATACACTGGCAAAGTGGGGTGAGCAGTACAGTCACTTCCTGGTCAAGGTCGTTTGGCGAGTCGAAGACCAAAACGGTTTCTGTCTGCTACCCCGACGGTGAATCGTGGAGCAATTCTCCACTACCATTTGCTCCCCTTCTCAAGCATTTTGCGTGTTTGTATGATATCTTTTTAACGTGACTCGCCCGACGTCGTGGGGCTCGCACCCCAACTGGAAACTCAATGTAGGCTTTGGGCCGGAAGGAATTCCAATGCCGGCTCCCGAATCGATCAATGATTTTATAAAGCTCGCGACAAAGGCCGGGCTGCTCGACCAGGATGCAGCCACGGTCTACCTCGATCGGTTGCAGGAAACCGACGCTCCTCTCCAATCCCCCGAACAAGTCGCGGGCTGCATGGTCCGCGACGAAGTGCTCACACGATTTCAGGCCGAACGCCTGCTCGCCGGGCGTTGGAAAGGCTTTTTGTTGTGTGGGAAGTACAGACTCCTCGAACCCATCGGCAGCGGTGGCATGGGGACGGTCTATCGATGCAAACACGTTCGCCTCGGGCGGATGGTGGCCATCAAGGTGTTACCGACCTCGAGTGCGCAATCGCCCGGAACGCTCGAGCGTTTTTACCGTGAGGCTCGCGCCGTCGCCGCACTGAATCACCCGAACATCGTCGTGGCTCACGACATCGACAACGAGGGAAACGTTCACTTCCTCGTGATGGAATATGTCGAAGGCAGCAGCCTGCAAGCGATCGTCAAAGAACGCGGACCGATGGACCCCACGCGAGCGGCAAACTATATCGCTCAAGCCGCGTTGGGCCTCCAACACGCCAACGACTCCGGGCTCGTTCACCGCGACATCAAACCGGCTAACTTGCTCCTGGATAAAACGGGCACGGTGAAAATCCTGGACATGGGGTTGGCGCGTTTTTTCAGCGACGATGGAGACGAACTGACCAAAGAGCACGACAAGGACGCGGTCCTCGGCACGGCGGACTATCTCGCTCCCGAACAAGCTCTTAATAGCCACGACGTCGACACACGAGCCGACATTTACAGCCTCGGGATTACCTTTTACTATTTGCTCGCTGGACACGCCCCGTTTCACGACCTGCGGATGCACCAGAAGCTCATCGCCCACCAGATGCAGCAGCCCAAGCCAATCACCGAGGTACGCGCAGACGTTCCCCCGGAGATGCTCGTAGTCCTCGACCGCATGATCGCCAAAGATCCCGACATGCGCTATCAACGACCCGTCGAGGTTGCCGAGGCTCTCGCGGAATGGCTCGACACCCCTTTACCGCCTCCATCCCTCTCAGAAATCAACCTGGGTGACGGTCCCAGCGAAAGCGGAATTCTGGCTCCGCGAGGGAGTTCAACCCGGTTTCACTCCCAAACCGGACTTCGCACCGACACCGGCCCAGCGACCCAAACCGCCCCAGTACACACAAGCGAAACAGCCATAGCTTCGCATGACGACTTCGAGCAGTCGTCGGACTTGGAAGCCGAATCGCCGACGAGAATCGAGAACTCCCACCACGTCTCGACACTCTCGGACTTTGACCTCTTTGGTTCCTCCAACGAGGATTCTGGAAGCAACGTTTCTTCCATTATTGAAAAATCACCACCGCCACCGCCGACCGAAGCCCCTGTTGCCGTTCTCAAAAGGCCGTGGTGGAAAAGACCGATTGTGACCACCGCAGTGAGCATCGCGGCATTCGTTCTGATCGTCTTGATCACCATCCTTACGATGCTGCCAGGCGAGAAACCGCCAGAAAAGGCCCCAACGAACCCACCCACCATTTCCCCCCCGAAGAACCCGATCGACAAACCTGAGCCCTTGCCTGCCTACTTCCCTGATTCCACCAAGAAACCCCTGCCCGCGATCATCTGCAAAGGCCATCAAGCGCCGGTGAATTCGGTCGCGATATCGCCCGAAGGATTCTTGGTCGCCTCCGGTTCGGACGACACGACCGTCAGGATTTGGAATTCCGCAACAGGAGAACTTCTTCGCACGTTTTCGAATCATCGTGCTGCCGTGATGGTCGTGGCGTTCTCCCCGAACGGGAGAGTCGTTGCATCGGGCGGCAAGGACGGAAATGTCTTCGTTTGGGACGTCGACCAACAAAAGTTGATCCGTACGTTCCGAGGACACAAAGGATCGGTCAATGCCATTTGCTTTTCGCCCGACGGTGCCCAACTCGTCTCTGGGGGAGAAGACAAAACTGTGTGCGTCTGGAACATGGATCCACCGAACGCGAAGTCACCCGTCCGATTCCCGAAGGACCATCCATCGGCCATTCAGTTCGTCGATTTCCTTTTGGATGGCCAACGCCTCATCACCGCTTCGGCAGATGGAACAGTCCACATCTGGGACGTGTTGACACGAAACAAGCTCTGGACGTGGGACACAAAGAAAGGCCACAAGAGTTTTCTGCTGGACGTTTCGCCCTGTGGACGTTTCTCCGCGACGAAGAACCAAAAGGGAGAATTATTCCTTTGTGATGCCCACACCGGGAAACTGGAAAAGGCCTTTCCCGGACACAAAGGAACAATCAAGGGAGCCAAATTTACGCCCGATGGTCGGTACCTTATTTCGCTTGGCCAAGATCAATCCATTTGCCTCTGGAACATTATCTCCGGCCACGAAGTCTCTGTTCTTGGTCACACGGCGGGTCAACCATGCGTCCTGGCTTGTTCGCAAGATGGAAAAACGCTCGCAACGGGCGGTGAAAATAAACTCGTTCGGATCCAGCATCTGCCTAAATTTACGAAACCATGGCCTCTAGATCCGGACGTTCGGCACCGGCTGTTGCAGATGCCGGCACTCGCTTTCGTCGTCCTCAAAAACGAAATCGTTCTGGTCCGAGAAAACACTATGGTGCCGTTCTTGGCGATCTCGGACCTGGAGCCGACGAACATGCCCGTGCTCAACGACAAGACATATACTATCGCCGCGTCCCCCAACAAGGCCCTCTTTGCCACGGGCGGAAAGGATTCCATCGTCCGGATCTGGGCCGCGAAGGCCGCTCGAGTCGTTCGGCAATGCAAAGGACACAAAGGATCGGTCTATCAAGTTCGGTTCTCTCCCGATAACGTCACACTCGGCAGCGTGGGCGAAGACGGCACACTCCGATTTTGGGATGCGAGAACCGGCAAGCCGAGGGCCAAAGTGCTTTCGGCGACCAAACCTCTCCATTGTTTGGCCTTCTCGCCCGACAAGAAACATGTCGCCGCCAGTGGGGAGGACAAACGGATTCACGTGTGGGACATCAAAACTGGGAAAGAAATCCACGTTTGGCAAGCCGGCGACCTCGTGAAAAACATCGCCTACGTCGGGAACAACCAGTTGCTGGTGAACGGTCCCAGCAATGACCTCACAATGTGGACACTCCCCCGAAAAGCAAAGAAGAAAGAAAAGGCAAAACCCGTGTCGCTCGTGGGCCATCGAGACCCGGTGACGTGTCTCGCGGTGACGGGCGGCAAATATGCCCTTTCCGGGAGCGAAGGAGGCGAAGTCATCCTATGGGATTTATCCCGCCGGCTTCCCTTGAAGTTTTACAAGAAGCACAAAGGAGAGGTGACCGGGGTCGATTTCGTGGGCAACGATCACATGTTGGTTTCGACGGGACTAGACAAGCACGTTTGGGTTTGGAATCTGCCACGAATCTTGAGTCCTTCGCAAGCAAAGGAACTCCTCAGCGTCAAGGTCCCGGGAGTGATTCAACAGTTCAAGATGCTCGGGGATGACATCGCTTTTTGTACGATCGGTGACAACGTCATCCGGAAAATAGCGGTCCGTGATGGAGAAGTCCTTAAAACTTTCCAGGGGCATACCGCGCCGGTCCTTTCGGTGGACGTCAGCCCGAACGGTCGTTACCTGCTCTCGGCAAGTGGAGACCGAACAGTGCGACTTTGGGAAACCAATACCAGCGAAACGATTCGCACGTTCCGCGGTCATAGTTCGAAGGTGATGCGAGCGGTATTGTCGGCGGATGGTCGATGGATCGCATCTTCGTCCGAAGGTGGCAAGGTGTCTTTATGGAATCCCGAGACGGGCAAGAAAATTGGTAATCTAAATGGGCACGCTGGCCACGTGTTGGCTCTGGCGTTCTCTCCCGACAGCAAGAGCATTCTGACAGCCGACCAAGGAGGCGTGATCCGCGTCTACGACGTGGCCAGCCAGACGATCTCCAGCGCGTTCCCAGGCCATCTAAAGGCCGTCACGTCCTTGGCGATTTCGCCTGATGGAGACTACCTGCTTTCCGGAGGAGTCGACAAGACAGTTCGCCTTTGGAGTCTCGAAAAAGGCGGCTTACTGCACACCTTCAGTGGCCACCAAGCAGCCATCCGCGCACTCGCCATTTCTCCTGACGGACAACAAGCCGTTTCTGCAGACGAGAAGGGGAAGTTGATGTATTGGAGTCTGTTCCCAGCAAGGTCTATCAAAAAAATCAACTTGGGGCAGTTGAAGGTCACAGACCTCACCTTTTTTGCCGACGGAAAACGTTTCCTATTGGCAGGCTCGGACAAGACCCTCCAGACTTGGAACTTGCCGTTGGAATTCCTGGCGAGGGCGCCGTAGGATGCCGCGAAAAGAACTTCCCGTGATCTTGATTTGGAATTTAGTTCGTAGAGCAGGTTCGCGACCTCTCCAAGAAAGAGAAGGACAGATTGCAAACCTGTCCTACGATCATCGCATCGTCTGACACTTCCCGATTACGGTGGGGAGACTGGCAACGTCTGCGTGTATTCGGATGTGTCTTGCTGCCCGCCGAGCTTCGCCGGGACGAGCGTCAAGTCGTCATTCATTTCGGTTTTCTGGAAAATCTTTCGGAACTTGATGATCCAACTACCCGCTTGCAAATGACCCGCCAGGTGGCGCAGGTCTCGGATGTCCTTCTTCGGAGCATGCCGCACTTGATAGCCGTGCGGATGGGTCTTGACGCACTCGGCCAATCGTTTCCGGATGGTGTTCAGGACGGCACCCCGCGTTTTCGGATTATTCACGTCAGCCTTTGTAAACCCACGATCCACGTCGGGCACTTCTTCCGAGTACGGGGCTTTTCCGGTGAGGAGGGCGATGTCTTTCTTGGTGAGCTTCTTGGCCCACTCCATCGTCGTCGGGATGTGTCCCTTGGCATTTGGTCTTGGTCGTTGTCCGGGTTGATATCGGAAACCGAGTTTGTTGTTGAGTTTGA
>CAYYUU010000564.1:0-5599 GCA_964474955.1 uncultured Alcaligenaceae bacterium
CTTGGCCTTTTCGCTCTCCTGACGTTCCCGAAAAGCCTTGGCCAACGCCGGCGCAGGATGCTTCCACTCCGGGGCCATCCACGAAGCGTATTCGGGATCACGCAACCATCCGGCCCGGTGGATTTCTCCACGTTCTTCGAGCCAGTCGGCGAAGATCAAGCGGGTCGCTTGATCTTTGGGTTTCTTGCGGAGCTTTTCGAGGAAGGACTCTTCGCCTTTCATGTGATGTCCTCGGGGAAGTGAAGAACTGCGTTTGAAATGTTGCTGTGCGACTACTTTTCGTTCGCCAACACAGCCACCGCATACGCACACGCCGCCGACGAAACTTCCGGACCGAGTTGTTCGTTGAGCGAAAGCAATTGCGAATCCTCGAAACCTCGCTGAAGCAAAACTTTTCTTGCGAGGAATTCACCACTTCCTGACAGAATGATCCGCTCGGGTTTCGCGACCATCTCTCGGATCACTTTTTGGACGGCGTGTTGCAAAATGGCATTTTGAATCGCCGCAGTTTCGCGTGCGAGCTTGGTGACTTCTTCCAACGAGCACATCGTCGGATCTCCGCCCAGCATTCGAGACATTCGAGCATGAGCGTTTGCGATTGTGGCAGTCCGGCCATCGGCCGTGTTGGTCGAATCACTTTCTGGAATGTCGCCCAACAGGACATACACATCCAACGTCGTGGCGAATAATTCGGCCATCACGTCGCTGCCCAACAACGCACAAACGGGAGTTCGTTCGACACCGGTGTAAACGAGTTCCTTGGTCTGCATTCTTGCCACGTCGGTTAGGCCGCGGGGCGTCGGTTTTCCGTCGACCAAAGGGATGATGTCCGTCGTCGTTGTCCCAACATCGATAAGCAAAGACGGTCCTTCGGGCACGGACCGACCAGCGTAAACTGCCAGCGCGAGCCAGTTCGCCGCAGCCGTTTCGAGTGGATTATCGCGGGCCGTCTTCGCGTCGACGAAGCCCATTTTGGTTTGCCAAACTAGGACATTCCTGGATTCGGCAACCGCTGCAACGGCATCGAGAATGTGAGCGACGCCTTCCGCCTTTGTTTGGAAGCAGTCACACAGTTCCCCTGTCATGGTGACGGCGAGAGTGTCGTGCGCTGGCATGGATTCCAGCAAGACCTGGAGATTCGGAGACAGCTGGTCTGGTTCCCGCCACAACGCAAACGGCATCGAATGTGCGGTGCCGTTCGTGTGCGCGGCTTTCAGATTCGCCCCGCCGATGTCGAGGCCAAGCACGGGATTGTTTTTAGAAACGCAGGGTTCGGAAGACGCAGAAGTCATGACGATTTTCTGGTGGGTCGATTAGAACTGGATGGTGACGTTCCCAAGTAAGGCGACTAAGACCGGGATGGCAGGCCACAGAAGCATCGCGATCCCGAAATGATGTGTCCAATTTTTGTGGCCTGAGAAAAAGCGACTGACTACCGCAAGACCGAGTCCGGCCAAACCGGACAACGCCGCGACGATGATCAATAGACCACGCCCGATCGATTTGACGTCCTCTTTGTTGACGGCCTCAAATTCACTCCAATCGACGTTCGCGTAAACGCAAATCGCCACCACGAGCAAGACGTCAAACAACCAAAGAACGCCCCAGAGACCTTCGACGAGTGACAGTAGCTTGGAACGGCCGCGTGCTCGCCCAATCGCGAACAAGATCGGCCACATACTAATGAGCCCAACGGGGAGAAATAACAACTGCGGCAGGATTCGCTTCCAGCTCGATTCGCGAGAGGCTTCGTCCACTTTGAGATCGAGAATTTCGGCCAACCACAGAGATAAACCGCAACCACACAACAACACGAAATACTCGACCCAAATTGGCGAAGTCGCCGGGCCCGGTTCCGGCGTTAGTGTTTGCGGAGTGGCAGCCGGAACGGGATTGGCGACCGTCGAGGCAGCGGGTTGTTGCGTTTCAGGAGATGAGGAGGACGAAGGGGCTTGGCTCATACGCTAGATGTTAGCAAGCCGCACATTGAAGGCAACCAAATTCAACGGTTGCCAGATGTCTCCGTCGTCCACTGCACTTGCTTATGTTCGGCAAGCGGTGGCTCGGAGGTCGTCGGCGAGCCAAGCCGAGAAGGAACAGTGGTCGCCGTCTTCGGATTGGAAGGGAGTGGCGGCGGTCCGGTTTCGTTCGCGGCAAGCGGCGGCGGTCCGGTTTCGTCAGTCCGGAAAGTTGGCTGCGGTGGTCGATTCTTCTGTTGCCAGCCCGGAACTGGACTCGGTTCCCCTCGAACAATCGGTTTTCGTACGACGGGTTTTCGTACGACAGGTTGCGGGAGTGGTGCCGCTTTGGTCGGAGAACTCGGCACGTTCCCGAGACGGAAATTCACGCGATCCAAAATCTTTTCGCTGAAGACGTCGTCGCCAAACATCCCAATACGCACAGTGACTCGCGTGAGCGTGAGCGGCATACCGTTGCGCGAGACCAGTTCGTCGGGAGACGGGTCGACATACACCGTCAGTCTGTCGCCCTCAGGGGTTCGTCCCTCAATCACTCCCGAGTCCGCACGAAAGACAGTACACCCCAAATCCTGGACGGCAGTGCGAGCGGCCACCTCGGTCTGTGCGACACTGGCCGGAAAATCCCCTTGGAGTTTCCCGGCGTAATAGCTGTAGCCCGCGACGCCTGCAGCCGCAGCTCCACCGACCAGCAACGGGACACAACCGGCGTTCGTAAGGGCCACAAGCCCGATCACAAGGAACGCCAGACGACGGACTTTTCTCCAGGCTTTTTGATCAGCACGCGGCTTCAGAGCCGTTTGGCATTCGGGCAACGTGAGCATTTGACGACCTCCCCCTCAAAGTTTCGGCGGGGATCATACCGAATGGGCCGAATTTGGAAATAGGAAATGGAGGGATGGAGAAATGGAAAATTTTTTCACGTTTTGCTGTTCATCGCAGAACAGGCATCTTGCCTGTTCTGCGATGAACAGCAAAACAAGAACTTTTCGCGGAGCGAAAAGCAACGTTCCCAAATGAAAAGAATCCAACCACGAATGGATTTTACTCAAAACCCTCCCCTGGCGATTTCTCCTCTTCGCTCGGACGTGCCGAGTCGGGCGAACCTTCGTTCGATGGTTCGGAAGGAGCCGACGGTGGGCTCAAGTAGCCGTAGTCTTCGGGCGGCGTGGAAGTCAAATAACTCTGCGGTGTTTCCGTGGGGATTTGCGGAGCGAAATTCGGACTCGCCGTTCTGTCATCGGGAATGCCCTCCGTCGTCATGCCCTCCGTCGTCGTGATGATGGTCCCGCCTTGATCCTCCTCGATAATCCCGCTGCCGAAATTCGGATTGTGTCCGTAAGGAGACGCTCCCGATTCGGCCTCCGGGAGGGCAGGTTCGGTTAGGACAGTGGCTTCTGGTTCGACCTCGTTGGAGATACCCTCAACAGGTTCTGGGGCGGAACGTCGCGGGCGGTCGTTGTCGCGACTCGATAGTCGCCGTGGTGCCTCATCCGACTTTCTCGGTTCTGATTTGTCAATTTGGATGAACGACAAACCCGTATCGATTTTCTCCGGAGGTGCTCCCGACTGCGTGTACATTCGAGTGAGTTCCCCGCCCATCAGCGGGCCAATTCCCACGCCGTTCACCGACACACCTCGTTTCGTGAGCAAGGCCACGAGAGCCGCATACGTGTTATCGTTGGCCACCAAAACGAGACGATCAATTCCACCCTTCTCGACCAATTCCAAAACCTCGAAGGCCAGCTGAACGTCGACGTTGGCTTCAGTCAGGACGACGCGGAAACCGTGGTCTTGCAGAGCGTCTCGGTGTGCCTTGGCGTCCTTCGCAAGGATCTGTGTTTCCTTGTTGCGGCTACCGCGTCGAGCCGCGCGATACCATTTCCCTTTCCAACGCGCCTGGTTCGTGTACAGGATCATGCTCTTGACGATCCAGGAACGCTCTTCCACTTCCGAGGACACTTTCGGATTGATCAAAAACTTTACGAAATCTTCAACGGGGTCGATTTGGAAGCGTTGTTGCGCGAGCCCCAGATAGTAATTTTCGAAGTCGATGGCGACGGCCAAGCGGTTGTCCTGGGAGAGTTGAAGCTCTTTCTTGAATGCCTTCAGCTGTTCTTGAAGACGCTCCTTGAGGTAATTTACGTGGTCGTCAAGTTTGTCCGAAACGACCTCATACACACCGTCCCATTTCCTCTGGGTTTCCTGCAAACTCGACTGCACCTGGGTCAGCCCGTTTTGGACGTCGCTGCGCAACTGCGTGACTTCGAAGGCCGTGTTCTCCGCGTCGACGTTGTGTTGTTGTTGGAGCGTTTCGATTCCGGCAGCCTGTTGTTGCTGAAGGGTCTCGATTCCGGTCACGGACACTTGGCGGATTTGGTCCGAATCGAGCCGGACCTGTTCAAGATGGTTCTTCGTCATATGGAACAGCTTGACGAGATTTTGATTCACGATCGCCTGTTGACGTTGGGCCGTTTGGGCCTGTTCTTCGAGCAACTCCGTTCGAGCGTGCAATTCCTCTAATTGCTCCGTGACCACATTGAGAGCATCGGGTTGTTGGAGTTGGTTGATCTTGCGAATCAAATAGATAACAAGGACGGCAAACAAAACTAACGTCAAACCCGAGAGGATCAGCACTATCGTCGGCAGTAAAGATGTCTCCATCGTCGAATTCCCCCACTGAAAATTGTTTGGGCTCTGGTTTCTCGTGCTTTCCGGACGCCCGCTCCGCACTTCGTGCAAACAGGTGTCCGCTGTTTGGGTCCTTTTCACTTTGTCCGATCATTCGGAGCGAGCATCAGAGACCAGGAACAGACTCCAGCATCTCGAGAACCTTGCCTGACGCAGTTGTAACGTAGAAAAATGCATGACAAAGCCGAAGGCCCATTTGCGTTCGGCACGTTTGAAACGGTAGCGTTTCCTGACCGCGACAGACCTGCCAGCGCGAACACTTTTTGTTCAGCGTTATCCCATTCAGGTGTTCCGCAGAAATCGTACCGCCATCCCGCCACCGCGGTACTGATGGAAACAGCTGACAGGTGATCCACAAACGATCGTGATTCCGATACCGTTGCTGGCACGAAGGGTTGAGCCACCCCCTGTTCCAAGAATTCCCCCGGTTTTGTTGATCGAGAGAGTCCTCGGCGGCCCCGCTCCTCGCGGGGTTGTTTGTTCGTTCCGGTGACGATCCACTGCCCCGCCCCGCAGTAGTGCGGGGTGCGGGGTGCGGGGCCACCTGCGATCAGTGCTACTGCAGCTAAGACGGTTTCCTTACAAAGCAAGACGACTCCAAGCCAACAGAGAATGTGTCCTAGTCTTTGTACGCTTGTTTGCGTCGCAAAGCAACATCTCAAGCCAGAAATTACCCCTTTGTTGGGGTGACAATTATTCATGCGCAATTTAGGGAACCCCACTTTAGCGGGGTGCCGGAGTCCCTTCGCATGGGCCCGAATGGGTGCCGTACAGAGTGGATATTATCCCGCGCAAGTCGGGACAACGTCGATGGGTATTTCGCTTCTCAGACGGCTGGATTTTTTCGGGAGGATGATTCAACGGGAGAGTCGCTACAGGTTGTCGGAAGATCGCCGATCGACTCGGCCGTTACGAGCCTGGTGATTTGCGGA
>CAYYUU010000565.1:0-5599 GCA_964474955.1 uncultured Alcaligenaceae bacterium
ACTCGATTTGGCACCCGTTTTTCGTTTCTCCAAAATGGTCCGTACCGAGATCGTGACCTCCAGCGCTTTCGGATCAAATTTGAGAACTTTCGCTGCGTGATCCTCGTCCTTCGAGGTCCACCGATGTGGGATCATCGCCGTCCCTCGAATGACCTCTCTCGGCAGGCTACATTCGCAGTCCTTTCCCAAAATATCAAACGGGACCATAAAATCCTTCTGTGTCACTCCCGGCACCTGGTACACCCTTTCCATCCGCCGTCCTCGCCCGAACACCACGGCCACCTGAGCATGATCTTTGTTCGTGAGTGCAAGGCCAAGGCTCCACAACAACACTTCGTGTCGCTTCGCCTGATCGGCTTTCAGAACCATCAAGTGCGGTGGATTATCGATTTTTTTGGGCAGCAGCGGAAGTTTGTTTTTGACTTGGTCGATGGCATACGCGGCCAACGTCCGTGCCTTCTCGTTCGCTCGCGCGTCTTCACTTTCGACGACAAGGATGACACTGTATGCGCTCAGTGCCTTGGCCAACAAGTTCGTTTTCGTTGGGCTCGTGACGACCGCTTCAAACTGCTTTCGCAATTGTGCACGGGACGCGAGAAGCTCGTTGGGCGTCGCAACGACCAACCCCCGTTTGCCATCCGGAGACACGAGCAGCGCCGCCGGGAACTGCTCAACCTTGGCTTGTTCTGTGAGCAGCTTGTCCTGCGGAGACATCTTCGAAAAACCGATGAGGTCCGGCTGCACGTTGGACGACTTGCACACCTCGTCCAAGATGGCCTTCGCGGCTTTCGCCGTTGCCAGTTCCCGAGGTGTCGCTTTGTGATAAATGACCAGGCGATAGTTGTCAGCTCCGAGGTCCACGAAACCAACGTCACGCACGGTGTACTCACAAGCCGAAGCTGTTCCGAGAGGCAGAGCCGAGACAACGAGGCCGACGATTGTGGAGATGAGTGAATATTTCAAGAGTTGTCTCTTTGGTTTGAGGGGATGAGGGTTCGGAGAGAGTTGCTTTTCGCTCCGCGAAAAGTTTCTCAAGGAAACTACTTTCGCGAAGCGAAAAACGACTTCTTGTTTTCCGTTGACCCGAGAAAAGACACCACAGCGGCGTGCATTCGCTCCACGAAAGACCATCAAGAGCTACTTTCGCGATTTCGGACGGAACCCCACGGATGTCTCCATCCAAGAACCACAACTACAACCACCGCCACCTTCGGGCGAGAGCAACATCCCGTTCGCCGGAATCGTGCTCAACCAACAATCCGGACGCAGGCGAGACCAGGCGGTGGCCTTCTGCTTTTCGAGGTCCCACACCGTGACGTTGCCAGCGCGGAAGATGAGAGTCTGGGCGGTACACGCATACGTCCCACATCCGCCTCGCGGGAGAGTCTCGGGCAGCAGCTTTCCTGTCCTGGCATCCAACACGCGAGGCCGCACATACACCTTGTTCCCGACCAGCGCCGGACGAGACATGTGCCCTCCGTGGTCCTTGTTCTGCCAAGCGAAGTTCTTCGACCACAACGCCTTCCCGTCCTTGTCACTGAACGCATAAACGTGATATTGTTTCTGCGACGAAACGAGAACGAGCTGCTCACCCTTGTGCGCCATGTAGAAGACGATGTCGCCATCCACAGTATCGAGCTTCTTCTCCCACACCTTGTCCCCAGTCTTCAAATCGAGGGCCACGAGGTACTGCTTGTCCCAAAGTTCTTTCATCCCCACCCGGCGATTCTTGGAGGCTTTGACTTTCGGATGTCGGCACTCCACAAAGTAGACCTTCCCGTTCCCGATCGTGATCGTTGGGTTGAGCAGGACACCCCCTTCGTACTTCCAATTGCGGCTCCCGTCCTTGGCACTCATCGCGAAAATGTTGTCGCTACAAACCTGGTAGGTCACCTCGCCACCACGAGCGTCATACCAACCTGAGCCCGAACCGCCGAAGAAGTTGGTGTGTGATGTTCCTTTTTTGACGGCTGTCCCAATGAGCTGATCACCCGTCCGGGCGAGGTATCCCCAATCCCATTCCCAATCCTTCTGAGGAGCAGGGACAACGTCGTACCGAGCCGAAACCTTCCCGGTCTTCGCATCGACCTTCCAACAACGCTCGTGGATACCCAGGTAAAGAAAGTCCTGGTCCGCGCACCAGTTGCTACAATCGCGCGGCATGTTGAAGCGTGCCAACGGGGGAACTTCGAGAGACCACAAGATACAACCGTTGTAGGCATCGATGCTGATTAATCGGTGGAGTCCCTGAACAAATAGACGACCATTCGTCGCCAGCGGCGAAGGCTTCCGCCCATTGCGGTCGGGGTTCGCCCGCGGTCCTGGTCGGCCGATCCACTGGACAGTGAGGTCCTCGATCCCACGAGCCCCGCCGAGCTTTTCACCAGCATACGCCGAGTTGTCCGGGAGTCCGTAAAGGTGCGACCACGTGCCCGTATCCTTGAGGGCAGGACGACGCCATGACGCCTTGGTTCCCACCACATTCGGCGAGACCGCTTGCAGATTAACATTGTTTACGAATTTCGGACCCGCCTTTTTTCCCCAAACACGAAGTGTGTTCTGAACCTGTTTGTCGTCGTAGTCACCAACGTATGCAAATGCCACGACACCGTGACCTGGTTGCAGGAGGCGGACCACCTCTTCGACCTTGCCGGGAATCTTGCCCGTCTTGAAGGCACTCTCGGAGACCACAAGGTTTGCAAACTCGCTCGTGAAGGGAAGGCGATCCAGGGACTTCACATGATGGACCGTGATGCGCGACCCGTACCAACCGACTTGCCGGTGGTTTACGCCCTTCGAGGGACCGCGTTCCTGAGCTAACAGTTTCTTGCGGACCGCATCGACCTTCTTGGGATCCGTATCGACACAAACGACACGCAATTGACTTTGTCTCGCAATCTCAAAAGCAAGTTGTCCGTCCTCGATCCCATAAACAAGGCACATGCCTTGCTTGTTGTTTTCGGTGAATCTTTCGGCAGCCTCGGCGCACTGCTTGGAATACTTGCCACGCGGATCGAGTTTGTCAGGTCGAAGCCAGGGGCTCTCTTTCTCGTCGATCTGCTGGAGAGTGTAGTTGAAGAAGTTGTCACACTCGTACAGCCTTGAGAACTGCTTGCCGTTTGCCTTCGCGACGACGTCGTAGGTGTAAAAGGTGTTCCGACGGAGCCCATCAATGGCGACCTTGTGGACGGTCGTGTGTTTGTCGTTCTTGTAGGACTTGATGACCTGTCCGTTGAGGCGCAATCGTAATTGTGTGGGTACAGCCTCCTTCGTTTGGTACACGACCTCAGCCGTAGTCCTTCCGGTAAAGCGGAGGTAGGGACCAACGGCGACCTCGATTCCTTTGGGAGTGGTCGAGACCGTTGTCCCTTTCGGAAAGAGATCGCGTTTCTCTTCGTATTGCTTGGCGAGTTCCTGGCCGGTCAACGCTCGTTTGTAAACGCGGACCTCGTGGATGGCTCCTTTGAGCGAGAAGAACTCGTCATTGTCCCTGTACGCTCCGATGACGAAAGGTGCCTTCGGGGGATAGTTGATGTCCCCCTTCTGAGCCGTCGTGCTGTTGGCGAGTTTGCCATTGGCATAGATGCTCAGTGTCTTCCCGTCGTAAACGCCAGCGACGTGATACCACCCACCCCTTTGGAAGTTCTCCTTCGCCGCGAGGTACGTCAGCCGGGGGGTCCCCTTACTGCTCACCCCCATGCTGAATCGCTCGCCATTGTACCCCAGGACCCAACCTCGTTCGTAGTTCCCGTTATCCTGGAAGGCTCCAACAATCCCACCCCAGGTTACTCCCTCATCGACTCGTACCCACGCGGTCGCCGTGATCTGCTTGGTGGGCAAGTTGGCGTTGTTGTGGTTCTCCGAAAGCATGACAATCGAACGGGGTTGGTTCATGGTCAGGGCTTCGATTTTCTTGAAGCGCGTGAAACCGGTTTCTCCGACGATCGTCCCACCCAGCTTCCCGTGCAGTGGCAACACCTGTCCCTTTTTGATTAGGTCCCGATGAAACACGTACCGCGACACCAAGTCCTTGTCCTTGATCGGCGCGACCTTCGGGAGTGGCGGAAGGTCCTTTTTCTTTTTGGTCTTTGCCACCCTTTTCGGCGCCTTGCCCGTGGGACGGAAGCAAGAAATTTCACCCTCGTCCGTGCTCACAAAGAGAGCACCATCGGCGGCCACGAGTCCATACGCTCGTCCATACATCGGAAGTTCCCCAAGGTCTTTGCCGGTCTTCGCATCGAAGGCAGCAACGGCATCTTTGCCCCCCGCGAACAGAGTGTCATTCGCAAGGATCAGTTCATAAGGCGTTCGTGTCGGCGTGCTCCAGACGGTGCGGCGATCTTTTCGATTGATCGCGGTAATGTTCCTGTCCGTCAATATGTAAGACGTGGCTCCGTGAACGACCATCGCGTTGGCACCCGAGAATGCTGCCAACTTGGCCCCTGTCTTCACGCTGCTCGAAGTGATCCAACCGGTCTTGTTCCCTGGCCCGTGGAGAATTTGGTCGTCCTTGGTGACGAGTACAAAGACACCACCTCCACCGCCAAGTTGCTGTCCCTTCTTCCCGGTCTGACGGTCAAAGAGAACAGGAGGAATGCGCCCCTGCGGAGCAACCAACCGACTGACCGAGCAAAGCAAAGGACCTTCAATCGTCGCGTTATCAATCTTCTGGACGTAATGCCCTTTCCCTTCGACCTTCCCGGTTTTCGGAGAGACCGCACAAAGGTAGGACGGTTTCCACGGCAGCATCCCGGCGGCAAAGTAGGCGACTCCGTTGTCGACAAGAATCCCGGTTCGAATCGGCCAATGAGGAATGAAACGCCCGTTGTTGACGATCAGCCGCTTTGGTTCGACCGGACGAAACTTCCAGACCAGTTTTCCGGATTTCGCCTCGACGCAGTACGCATAGCCATCATCCGACCCTACGTAGACTTTTCCGTTGTGGTGCGTCGGAGCAATTCGAATCGGCCCATCCGTCGTGAACGTCCAGCGAACTTTTCCCGTCTTTGTGTCGACACAGCGCAGCGAATCGTCGACCGAACTCCCATAGAACAGAGAATTCCCCACGACGATGGTGTGGAAGACAGGATCATAGTTCCGCATCGACTTGAGCCCGCGCAGGTTGCGGTACGCATCCCACTTGGCCGGCCCAGCCCAGGCTTGTTGTGGGGGCCAGGGAGCCCGGATGCTCCACACCTTTTCGAGCTTCTGAAAGTCCAGTTTTTCGGGGGTCTTTCCGCTCCGATAATTATCATGGCGGTGTGTTGGCCAGTCCGCTGCGTTCGCCACGCCAGACGTCAACACAACAAGTACAGCAACCACAATCCCAATAATCGCTGGTGGGCGGTGTCTAAACATCGAGGTACTCGTGAGTAAAGGGAGGATGTTTTGTTTCAGTTGATGTAGGCATCTGTGCAAGTCAGTCAAGCTACGCCTGTTCGTTTTGCATTGCGGCAGCGCTCCCTCGCTCCAAAACAAATCTACACTGAGTTCAATTTGAAAATCGTTAGTTTCTAATCCGCTGCTGTTTTGCAAGCTTGGAGTTAGTGTTTTGGGCCTTTTTCGCATCCGGGTATTGCAATAGTGAGGTTTTGTCATG
>CAYYUU010000566.1:0-5591 GCA_964474955.1 uncultured Alcaligenaceae bacterium
GCTGCTAGAGTGTTTGGGCTTGGGGTTCGGCCTGCTTGTCCGGGTCCAGTTGCGAATTCTGTCCCCTCTTGGCAGCTCCCACGATGTAGTGTTCGTCTGGCGTCCGTTTGTCGGCTGCTTTTGGGGGCGTTCCCAGGATGCGGGAGATGGCTTTGGTATAGGCCCCTTCGACGAGGAGGTTGCGGGCTTCCTTCATGGGGTCGGGCTTGGGGGCAGGTGGCTTCTTCACGACCGTGGGATCGTTCCTTGGATCGCTGGTCGGAATCTGCTTGATGGAATCGTGAAGGACGGCTGGGGCGAAGTAGCGAGTTGCCCCGACACCACCGACCGCCAGCACGAGGCCCAGAACGATACCCCCCAACCATCGGGTCGCATAGTTGGGTTTGCGTTGCTTGCCTTTCTTTTTCTTCTTTCCCTTTCCTCGTCGCGGGACGTCATCGTCGTCATCCAGGTCGTCTACGCCTTTCGGGACGGTGGCAGGCTCTTCGTCGGGTTCGACGAGCAACGAGTCATCCACTTCGTCGACGTCTTGTTCGGCCTGGGCCGCGTGGAGAAATGTATCGTCTTCGTCGGCGACTTCTTCAATGTCGACGAGGGCGTCGGGGTCGACTTCCGCTTCCGCATCGGCCAGGCTCTCGTCGATGTCCTCAATAACGACATCGTCGACTTCGACGCCGTCTTCGACGGCTTCGTAAGCCGCGGTTGCTTCCGCGTCGAGTGCGGCCTGGTCCTTTTCATCCACGGTCTCGAAGACATCGTCCTCGCCGAAATCAATCTCGACCGAACCGGGTCCCATGTCACTCCCGAAGTCGACCGCCGAAGACTCAGGGCCGTGGGCCACCTCGTGCCCCACGGCTTCTTCTTCCCCAGTATCTTGAGGTCCGGCGATACCCGTTTTGGATTCGATTTCTTCGGCTATGATGTCCAAGCCCGAAGGCTGCTCGCCCGTACGGGGAGGCTCCAGGTTGAACTCGGAAGCCCCATCGACCAAGACTTCCTCGTCGAAGGTATCGTCTGACGTAACGTCATCGATGAGGGCAGAGTCGTCGACGTCATTGACTTCCTCGATTTCCTCGATTTCCTCGATTTCTTCGACTTCAGTGGCCTCCGGTTCCTCGTGGTCGTCCAACGACAGATTCGGGAACGATCCGCTACCACCTTTCTGGGCAGACTCGGCTTCCTTGGCGACTTCGAGGGGATCTTGGTCTTCGGGAGCTAATTGCGTATGCATTCCGCCCCGCGAAGGGATTTGCGTTTTCTTCGGTGGACTTGGCGGAACCGGTGGGGGCGTTGACTCCTCGGATTCGACGACATTGACGTCGTCGACTTCGAGCACTTCGTCTTCGGATGCGAGCATCGTGTGGGAAGCTCGTTGACCGGCCATTTGTGTTTTCTTCGGAGAACTCGGCGGGGGAGTAGGCTTCGTTTCGTCCGCGTCGTCTACTTCGACAATGTCTTCGACCTCGACGACTTCGTCCACTTCGTCCACTTCGACGATGTCGTCGGTGACTTCGATGACTTCTTCGATTTCGACATCCTCAAAGTCGATAACGTCTTCGAAATCGTCGAGGTCTTCCTCGGGTCGCCGCTTGGGATCGTTCCGGTCAGGTTTCTTGGCCATGGGTGTAACTCCGAGCTGTCGCCAAATATGATGGGATGGCAGACGCGAAAAGGAAAAGCATCGTTCATTATGAGATCCGAGTTGTGCAGTCGCTCTGCAAGGGCTTCGTCGCAGCAAGTGCCGCGCGACCCAACTCCGCTTCGAAATGGCGTGAGACCCGTCCTTATTTTTGTTTTTGGTTTCGCGGAGCTTTCTGCAACAAGTTGCAAAAGCTCCTGAAACCAAAACTAGTGCAATCCGAGCCCTGCTGGCGGATCAGTTCGTCTCGGGCATCACTCTATTTTTTCGCATAGCCATCGGACCAGCAATCCTTTTCTCCATTTTGTCCATTTCGACGGCCTTCCTGGCCGTCAAAGTTACGACGTGCGCTGCAATGGGAACGACCAAGGGCAGCAGGCACGACGGATTGTACGTGTTAATTTGTTCCTGTCGATTCAAAGCGATCCATCTTCTTGTAGGGTTATAGCAAGTTTTTGGTTCACCTGGCAACTCGTGAGGGGCCCTGGACGGTGCCGAGACAACCCATGCCGACTCGAACAGTGCAGTCTGGGTTAAGGCCGCAAAGGATCGAAAATCGATGAACCTGGAGGATTTCTGAAGTGTCTTCCAAGAAGTAATTCAGCAGAAGCGACGCTGATTGACAGGGCGAGAAGCTGCCACTAAGATACTCACTATCGTCACATGCCGCCTTAGCTCAGGCGGTAGAGCACAGCTTTCGTTAAGCTGGGGTCGTGAGTTCGAGTCTCACAGGCGGCTCTCAACAGAAAGCCACAAGTCTCAATGACTTGTGGCTTTTATGTTTGGGGGCGGAATTCGATTCTCCAACACACGACCCGTTGAGATAAGTTCCTCGTGTTGCCACGCTCACCCTCTCAACGTATTTCGTGGACAGAAGCTGACAACCAGAAACAAGATATCGGCGAACACCCAAACTACGTTGTTCGAAACACACTCGCCAGGACTTGGAGCGTTGGCTCAAACGAGTTCGGCCCCAAATCCGAGCCACTCCAGACGGTTGAGTCAAAGGCCAGGCCAACCGGGACGTTATTTGGGAAATGGACTTGTTAGCCCAAGCAAATCTCATACATCGCATCGCGCATTCGCGTGACCCGGAACAGAGCCCCCACTTCGTACCACCCATCGGAACGACGTTTGGCCCGCACAAGAGTTGCTGGAATCTCGATTCCTTGAGTTTGTTCGGTCGGTGGGAGCTTGATGAACACTTCCGCCGTCTCCAGCTTTCGAGGCATGTAAAATCCGATCCCGGTGAGGGAGAGATCCTTACCCCGGCAAACGATCGGGTCTCCGACAGTCCCGTCGGCTTCGAGAGGACACACTTCCAGTGGGTGGGACCAAAGGAATCGATCCCCGCGCCGTTTTTCCGCTTTGGGGACGATGTAACTACGAATTTCCTCCAAGATTTCCAACCCGACGTCTTCGAGAGCGGACTTGCCGCGTTTTTGGCTGCACCCAACCGGGAAGAGCGTCACAGCAACATCGATGGGCGTGGCGGCGAACGCATGTCGCTTGGCCAGAGAAACCTTGATCTCCAATGCCGGCTTTTTCCCGACCCACGATTCCCAGCGTTTGGTCGGTAGGTCTACTTGGAAAATGTATTCCCGGAGCGTGTCGAGTACCAAGCGCGCGTCGCGTTTGGTGCGGTATTCGTTGAGTTTCGACCTCGCTTCGCCCATCGAAAGTCCGGCTGGGAATTTTTGAAACAGTGCCTGGCCGTTCTGGGCCAATTCGGGCGGTGGCTCGGAGTCCATCCCGGCGGCATCCCCCTTGCCAGCTTTGACAATGTCGGTCAACATTTGGTTCAATTCCGAGATCGACTCGGTGCCTGCCGGGGGACGCGTTGGAAGCTGCCTTTTGGAGGCAGTGATCAACGATGTGAATTCGTCCTCGGCATGTTGGTCTTGGCTTTGTTCGTCGTTTCTGCAACGTAGCGCCGCAATGAAGTCCGTACACGAATCCCATCGCCGTTGTGGGTCCGGATCCAGGGCACGGGCCAGCACTGCCAAATCTTCCTTCGGGGCGAATTCCAGGCTGATTTGCGGGGGAACATTTCCGGTTTGACTTGCGCCCGGAAGTTGACCGGTGAGTAACTCCAGATAGATGCAAGCGAGACTGTACTGGTCACAGGCGTTGCTGACGTGTCCTCGGAACAATTCGGGCGCGGAATATCGTTTGTTGCGGCCCACAACGGGTTGACCGCCAGGCATCCAGATGAGTTGAGTAAAGCCGAATTCGTCGATGAGGAGTCGGCCCCTGTGAACAAACATCCGGCGGGCATTCAACCCGAGGTGTTGGACGGAATGTTGCCGGTGGAGATAATCCAAGGTATCCGCCGCCATCGCCAGCAGGGCCAAAAGCCTCTCTCGCGGGACGTTGCCTTCCTCGGCTTCCGACGTGAGATCCAGGACGTGTTGCTTCAAGTTCGTGGGGAGGACGTCTCGCGAGAGGACGATACGTCCGGGTGTGCTCTCGAGAATCTCGACGGACGTCAGCCCAGGATGTTGCAAGGCCTGTAGTTGGAGCAACGTTTCGTGTTGTTGGCTCGTTTTGCCACGCAGGCACCCGTAGAGGAACCGGACAACTTTTTCTGTCCCCTCGGGAGTCTCGGCAAGCCAGTCTTCCAAAAATGGCGTCGCCAGGAGCTGGTTTTCAAATCGGTATTTCTTCGTCGCGTGGCTCGGTGGTGCTTTGGCGTTCGCCGGCTTTCGAAACGAGCCGTTTCTTGACGTGAGGGTCAAGTTTGGGTCGGTGTCCACCTCGGCTTGTTGAGAACCGGTCAACTGGCGAAGAGAAGTCCCCTTTCCCGCGTTTCCCGGTTCGCTCAAACGAATGATTTTGCCCTCCACGAGCGCCTCGATGAACTCGCTGCACGATCCGAACCTCGCCGCCGGATTCTTCGCCAATGCCTTGGCGACGATGGAGCGGTCGGCGGGGCTCAGTGGATCGAGGTTTGGCTGCACCGTCGAGTGCAAGAAGAGCATCTGACGGGAATTCTTCCCATGAAACGGAAGTGTCCCGGTCAACAACTCCTGGTACGTCACGGCGAGGCTGTATTGGTCGCACCGGTCGCTCATCTGTCCCTGAAACACTTCCGGAGGTGCGTAGATGGGAGTGATGGCTCCGACTTGAAGCGGAGACGTCGTGCCGTTCGTGGCGGCGAGGCTACTCACGAGGCCGAAGTCGGCCACCTTGATGTGTCTCGAAACGATGAAGAGGTTTTGGGGTTTGATGTCCAGATGCTGCAGGCCGTATTGGCTGTTTAACATGTCCAGCACTTCGGCGGCTTCCTGCAAGTACCGAACCAACTCTTCCCGCGGGATTCCCGCGTGGTTGGCTTGTCGGTATTCATGGTGGAGTTCGAAGAGATTCTTGTCGGCCAGTTCCGAGACAATTACCAACTCCCCGGAGACGATTTCGACTCGATCCATCGACAACAAGAAAGGGTGGCGAATGGCCTTGATGTGTTCGATCGCGCGGAGTTCGTCTTCCGCAGTGAGCCGACCAGCTTCGACGCTATCGAGGTTGCCGTCGACGAACTTCATCGCCTTGAACAAGCCCCCCGGGGCTTCGCACTTCCAGACTTCCCCGCACCCTCCTCGTCCGAGCCTCTCGATCAGCCGGTAGCCAGGGATCGGTTCTGCGTTGGGGGCTTTTTCAACAGACATGGCACATCCTGACTTGAGGAAATTGCTGGCATCTACAGATCACAACCCATAACCGTTGCAATTTCCGCCATTCTACTTCAACGTAGGTCAAAAAAAGGTAATAGTCCAACGAATCGAAAATTACCGACCTAAGTCCCACAGAGAAACGGACAATGAGCGTGCTCAGTGTTTTCCCAGGAATCTTGGACTTAGGGACATATCGAGTTCTTCGTCGGGCTCTCGATTTTGGCCTTCACGTTCTCGAGAAGCCGGAAGCGCGAGCGAAGGACAACCCCCGGTCCTTCGCT
>CAYYUU010000567.1:0-5586 GCA_964474955.1 uncultured Alcaligenaceae bacterium
CCGCGAGCGAAGCGTGTGATCTTCTTACACTTGCGTGGTGGCCCTTCGCAACACGACACATTCGATTACAAGCCAACCCTCAATCGACTCGACAACCAACAGGGTCGTGCTCGCAATCGCAAGCTACTCGGTTCTCCATTCAAGTGGGAACAACGCGGGCAAAGCGGGCTGTGGGTTTCCGAGTTGTGCTCGAACGTAGCCCAACACGCCGACGAATTGTGCGTCCTGAGCGGGATGCATACGGACGTCCCGAACCACCCCGAAGCGATGGTCCAGCTGCATACGGGGAGCTTTCAATTCGTGCGTCCGTCGGTCGGCTCGTGGGTTCTTTACGGGCTCGGAAGTGAGAACCAGAACTTGCCAGGCTTCGTAACGATTAGCCCGCCCGTCATCAACGGCGGTGCGCAGAACTATGGGAGTGCATTCTTGCCTGCGGTGTATCAGGGAACGCCCGTTGGCGACGTGAAGACGCCCGTTCGCAACGCTCGGATCGGCAACATCCGTAACTCGGTCCTCAGCCGCGGTGCCCAGCGACAACAGCTCGACCTGATTCAATCGCTCAACCGCGACATGCTCCAACGACAACAAGTCAACACGGAACTCGAAGGCGTCATCGAATCGTATGAGTTGGCCTTCCGCATGCAGACTTCGCTGCCGCAGGTAATGGACATTTCGAGCGAGACTCGGCAGACTCTCGACCTCTACGGCATCGGCAACGGCAAGCAAACCGACGACTTCGGGCGACAATGTTTGATGGCTCGCCGCCTCGTGGAAAACGGCGTTCGCTATGTCGAACTCTGCCACGAGTTTTGGGATCACCACAACGGTCTGCGTCGTGGATTGCAAGCCAAATGCGGCGCGACGGACCAACCCATCGCGGCCTTGTTGACTGACCTAAAGCGGCGCGACATGTTGAAAGACACGCTCGTCATCTGGGGCGGAGAATTCGGACGAACGCCGGACACTCGCGGTCGTGACGGGCGCGATCACAACGCTCGGGGATACACAATGTGGCTTGCCGGTGGCGGCGTGAAAGGCGGCTTCAAGTTCGGTGCGACCGACGAACGCGGCTACGACGCCGTCGAAAATCGGGTTCACCTCCACGACTTGCATGCGACGATCTTGCACATCCTCGGACTCAACCACACTCGCTTGACGTATCGTTATGCAGGCCGTGATTTCCGATTGACGGATGTGCATGGGCGAGTTGTGAATGAGGTTTTTGCGTAAGTGTGTCGCAAGGTTGCGCATCGATAAAAAATCTGCAAGGTCGCCGTCTGAGGCGGCCTTTTTTTTCAGCTTGGACTGTCCCGCCAGGTCGGGTCGTGCTGACGAATTGGCTCAAAGCAATTGACTCCCTCTTTTCCTGACTCTTGCTTCACATACTCCTTTGGAATTCCAACCATGAAAACGCAGTTTGCCTTGTCGATGATCGTTGTCCTCGCCGTTTTCCCCCCGATCACTCAAGGGGGCGAGGGGCAGAAGAAAACCCTCGATTACTACCCGCTGAAAGTCGGTACAAGTTGGACGTTTCGAGTCCAAGCCCAAGGGCAAAACCTGGAGATAGTCAACCGCGTAGCCAAGCGGGAAAACATCAACGGGATGGAGTTGGTTAAAATTGAGACCCTCACTGGAGGGCGCGTGGTCGCATCGGAACACTTGCGGAGCACCGAGAGAGGAGTTTTTCGCTACAGGTTCAACAACCTTGAAATTTCTCCTCCGCTCCAGTTGATCAAATACCCCATCAAGAAAAAGGGAGAGACTTGGAAACAAACTATCAAGATGGGCTCGCAGGAGGTCACGGTCAACGTAAAATCGAACATGGAAAAGGTCAAAGTGCCTGCGGGCCAGTATCGAACTGTATCGGTCGAATTGGGGATGACTATCATGGGCAAGACGATCACGACAAAGTATTGGTTTGCTCCGGGAGTAGGAGTCGTGAAGCAAGAGGCGAACGTTGCCGGCCAACAGGTGGAAATCGAACTCAATAAATTTCAACAAGCAAAATAATCAAGACCACGCAACCGCGGATTGGCAAAAACGCGGCACTTGATTCTCCGTCCGGAACTGGGAATCAAGTGCCGCGTTCTATTGGTCACCTTCTCATTTGATCTGCTCAAACTCCAAATTCAAAATCGGATATTTTTTCCAATCCTTGTAATCATAATGCCACCATTCGGCTTCGTAGACTGTGAACCCTTCGTCCTCCATCGCGCGTCGCAACAGATTTCTATGCCACCGTTGGAGCGAAGTCCCACCCATATAATCCACATAGGCTCGGTCCGAGAATTCGTCATATCCGGCAACCACCGGGATAATCTTACCTGTTTTCAAATCATATAACCCCACGTCGGCAGCACATCCTCGATTGTGGCGTGAGCCTGCCTTCGGGTCGGCGACAAAGTTATAGAACTTGGGCGGAACCGCGTCCCAAAACATCTTGGTGACATGCCAAGGACGGTAACAATCGTAGATGACGAGGCCGTAACCATTTTTCGCCAGATTCTTGTGAACGCGAACGAGAGCTTTCGCGGCAGGGCGTTGCATGAACGCTTTGGCCGAACGGTAAAACGGAGTTTGCAGAAAATTATTTTTGCCTGCATAGCGGATATCGAGCTTGATCGTTTTGGCGAACTTGCTCACATCGACTAAATCGGGTTTGCGGAAACGGCCTTTTTCCTTGGGTGGTATGGCAGCCAGAGCAGCCTTTCGCAGTTCCTTGAGTGACTTGATCGGCGTCACAGTGAATGTGTTTCCGCTTTCGCCTTTGATGGGTCGCCGCACAAAGGGCACGCTTGCGGCGACAACCTTGGTCGCGCGACCGTTTTTGTCTCTCGTGAAAACCAGTTGATCTCCCCGATACATTCCAAACTCTGGGAATTGAAAGACATTGCGAGATATTTCTTTCAACGGAGTGAGTTCGATCCACTCGATGAGAGCATATAACTGACCATCTTTTTCCAGAATGTAGAGTGTATTATAATCCCAACCATATTCACCAATAAGCCCCAACCACTTCTTGGGAGCCGGTTTTGGTTTTGTGAGGTCAACTCGTTTGAAGAGAGTTTTGCCATAACGGATGTTAGGTCCGACCTGTTCTATCTTCTTTCCGAAACCAAGTAACCCATCGGTTATCAATCCATCCTTACTCTTACGAACTTCCACGCGCCGACCAACCCAAAGCGGAAGCGCATATAATTTACCATTTGTTTCGATGAGTTCCAGAGTCTTCTTTTTGGCCTGATAACGTCCGTCGAGCTTTCGAGCCAACTTCTGTGGAACTGGTCGAGTCGTTGTGAGTTTCGGCAATTCCTTTCCGTTTTGGACGGCGAGCATCGTCTGCAAAACTTCGTCAGCGATCCGAGTCGTGACGGCGTTCGAAACATCCTTCGAGGCCATCACGACCACTCCCAATTTCTGCTTGGGAAGTGCCGCAAACCTCGTCGCAAAACCATATATCGCCCCACTGTGTCCGACCATCTTTTGGCCTTCAAACTCGGAGACATAAAAGGCAATTCCAAAGCCTTTCTTGGTTCCCCGCTTGAGCAGTTGCGGAGTCCACATCTCCCCCAAGGTTTTTGGTTTCAGAAGTTGCCCTTTCGGACCGCGTCCTTTGGCGAATAGAAACTGAAGAAACTTACCCATATCATTGGCGTTCGAGTACAGCTCTCCAGCCGGAAGCATCCCGAGGGCGAACTTCGGAGCCGGAAATTCCTTGCCGTGATATGTCCACATGGACGCCGCAGCGAGTTTCTTTCGGATGTTGGGCGTTGGGACAAACGAACTATTCTTCATCCCCAACGGGTTCAACAATTTTTCCTGCATCACTTTCTCGAACGGTTTCTTCATCTGGTGTTCGATGACTCGACCCACTGTCGCCAACGCTGCATTGGAGTATGCCGTTTTCGTTTCCGGTGGGTAAACGAGTTTGGTTTTGTTGAGGCTCGCGACAGTTTGGGCCAACGTCGGGTTCGTGGAATCAAAATAGTTCCCCACAGGTGACTCGCGCACGAGCCCAGATCGATGGCAGAGCATTTGTCGGAGAGTGATTTTCTTGTCGAATTGGTTGCGGACCTTAAAACTCGGCAGATATTTCTGAACCGGCTCGTCCAGATCCACCATGCCCATTTCGACTAACATCATCAATAACAGTGCCGTGAACGGTTTGGAAACGGACCCAACGCGATAGACCGTCTCGGCGGTCGCGGGTTTCTTTGTCTTCGGATCCGCCCAGCCAAAGCCCTTGGCCCAGACGGTCTTTTGGTCATCGACCACGACGATTGACAATGAGGGCAGTTGTTTGATTTTGACCTCGTTGGCAATCCACTTTTCTAACTTCGTGATCGCTGTGCTATATTTTTCTGGCGGACGGACGATTGGTTGTCCAATGGATGTGGAAGGGATCGCGAGGAGCACGAAACTCGCGAGCAGGATGAACGAGCGGGTCTTGTGAGTCATTGAACGCATCATGAATTCCTCTCGAAGAAAACTTGTTCTTCGCACTTTTACTCGCGATGGGTTCGAGAGGAAAGAAGAAAGTCGCAAGACCTGCCGCGGCCTGGGTCTTGGCCGAGGTGACTCCTTCCCAAACCGGCGAGAAACGCTATCTTAGTCACCGTTCGCAAATCGCATGTCACTTCCTTGTGTTCAGATTTCGGAGAACATCGTTGGTCGTTCTTTACTCTTTGACACTGTTTCTGGCCGCACTCTTGACGTTCTCGATTCAGCCGATGGTGGCGCGAATGGTTCTTCCGTACTTCGGGGGATCGTCATCGGTTTGGAATACGTGTGTCCTGTTTTTCCAAGCGGGTATGTTCGCGGGATATGCCTATGCGCACTTTACGCCGAGATGGTTAGGAATCCGGAATCAGAAGGTGTTGCATTTCGTTCTTCTGGGGGTGGCGATCTCGTTACTCCCGGTGGCCGTCGCGGGCAGCTCTCCGCCACGAGATTTCCCGATTCCGATTTGGCTTCTGTTCCTATTGGTGCTCCATATTGGATTACCGTATTTTGTTGTGGCGACGACGGCTCCTCTTGCTCAACGTTGGTTTTCATTAACAAAACATCGTCATGCAAACGATCCGTATTTTCTGTATGCCGCGAGCAACTGCGGGAGTTTGTTATCTCTGGTTCTGTATCCGGCGTTCTTGGAAACTTGTTTTACACTGCCGGGCCAGGGTTATGTCTGGGCAGGGGGGTATATAGTTCTCGTCGTCTTGTTGGCTTTTTGTGCGTTTGTTTCGCCGAATACAACTGGAGTCATCAAAAGTGTTCCGTTATCTCCGAAGGAGGGAGAACAAAACGGATCGCCCGAGGAACCTCCGAACAAGTCCGTTCTCGTGGATTGGAAAGTCCGCCTGCAGTGGTTGATCCTGGCATTTATTCCATCGACGTTGATGTTGAGTGTGACGACATATCTTTCGACAGACATTGCTCCGATTCCGTTACTCTGGGTCACCCCATTGGGGATATATCTGTTCACATTTATATTAGCATTCTCGAAGTTTCCACATCAGTTTTCAGTCCGAGTGACTCCCCTGGTGATTTTGATCGTTGCATTACTATTACTTTCTCAAGTCAGCCAAC
>CAYYUU010000568.1:0-5564 GCA_964474955.1 uncultured Alcaligenaceae bacterium
CCCCGGAGAACAAGAGGACGAACGACAGTCAACACTTTAATCACGGACACCTTCCTAGGCACACTCGGAACGGGAAATAAATGTCTGTCCGGTTTTTTGAGGGACTTTGAAGAAACGGACAGAAATAAATTTCCCGTTCTCCGTGTGCCGTAATTAAAACCAAAGCGAACGCCAAAGGGACTGTGTCTGCTACACTATTTCGTGATCATATCCCGAACGGTCATTCCACTTGGGATCATCGGCAAGACGTGTTCTTGATACGGCACGAGAACGTCGAGCAGATACGGGCCGTCGGAGTCGAGCATTTCTTCGAGTGCCCCATCCAGATCATTTTTCTGGATGATGTGTCGGCCATTCCACCCGCACGCTTGAGCCATCATCACGAAGTCCGGATACGGGGCGTTCTCGAACCCCGCTCCGAGATAAGTGTGGCCGCGATTGCTCTTATAAAATCGGTCTTCCCACTGCACGACCATGCCAAGGTGTTGGTTGTTGAGAAGCAACACCTTCACCGGAAGTTTCTCGACGTAGCAACACGCGAGTTCTTGAATGTTCATCAAGAAGCTACCGTCGCCATCGATGTCGACGACGGTTTTGAACGGATAGGCGGCCTGAGCACCCATAGCCGAGGGAAGACCGAAGCCCATCGAACCGAGTCCACCGCTCGTGATCCACGTTCGCGGCTTGGTGTACTTCCAGAACTGAGCCGCCCACATTTGGTGTTGACCAACGCCCGTCGTCACGATGGTGTCGTCGAGTCTGCCGCGTTCTTTGATGATCTCCCACAACCGCCGGATGGCGTATTGTGGCATGATGGCATCTTCGCGTTCTTCGAGCCGATACGGGTGATCTTCCCGCCACTGTTCGATCTGCTTGAGCCAATCCTGGTGCGAGCTTGCGTATTCGGTCCAGCGTGTTGGATCTTCGTTCAACATGTCGACGAGGCCCCCGAGGACCTCTTTTACGTCCGCGACGACAGCCACGTCGGCATATTTCACTTTGTTGATCTCTGAAGGATCGATGTCGACGTGGACGATCTTTCCGTGTTTGGCAAATTCGCTGACCTTGCCGGTCACACGGTCGTCGAACCGAACTCCGAGGGCCAACAACAAATCGGCCTCGTTGACGGCATAGTTTGCGTACACCGAACCGTGCATCCCGAGCATGTCGACCGACAGGAAATGATCGCCCGGAAAACCGCTCAGTCCGTGGAGCGTTTGGGCAACGGGTATGCCAAGTCTCTCGGCAAAAAGACGCAGGTGTTCGCCCGCACCGCTCATCGTGATTCCGCCGCCGGAATAGATCATTGGTTTCTTCGATTGGGCCACCAAAGCCAGAATCTCTTCGAGATCCTTGCGCGAAAAATGCCGCTCGGGCTTGTAGCCGGGCAAGTTCATCTTGGGGTCGTAATTCGGTTCGATGACGGCGTTCGAGATGTCCTTGGGTACGTCAATCACGACAGGTCCGGGGCGTCCGGTGCTCGCGATATAGAATGCTTCCCTGACGATGCGGGTGATGTCGTTGGGATCAGTGATGAGATATTGATGTTTGGTGATCGACCGGCAGATGTCGACCATCGGAGTTTCCTGGAAAGCATCAGTGCCGATCACGCTCGTCGGGACCTGTCCGGTGATCGCTATCAACGGCGTCGAGTCCATCTTGGCGTCGGCCAGACACGTCACGAAGTTCGTCGCGCCTGGGCCACTCGTGGCGACGCACACGCCAACTTTTCCACTCGCTCGCGCGTAGCCCTGGGCCGCAAATCCGCCGCCTTGCTCGTGTCGAGGAAGCACGACGCGAATCTTGTTTTGTTGCCGAGTCAGCGCCTGGTGAATCGGCATGCTCGCGCCACCCGGATAGGCGAAGACGACCTCCACCCCGTGGTTGACCAGACACTGCACTAAAACGTCCGCTCCCGACGTTGGCTTGGACGAACTTTCAGGCATCACGGCGGTAATCTCCAGCTAAATTGAAAAAAGCTACTGGCGAATCCAGATTTTGTGTTTCAGGTCTTGTTGTGTCTGGAGCCACGGGGAACGCGAAATTGATATTGATCGGTTTTTTGGAGGATTTTCGTAGGGTGGGGCAAGCGAGGTGTAGCCCCACCATGCTCTTGGATATGGAAGCGTGTGGTGGGCCTTCGCTGCACTTGCCCCACCCTACAAAAAGACCAAACCAGACATTCATTTCCTCCGCGTTGCCATGCCTCTCAACTCTCAACTCTCCTACATTTCCTTGCCGAGCACTTCGGCCATTTTGCGGCACTCGACCATCATCTTGTCGAACTCATCCAACGTCAAGGCTTGGAATCCATCGCTCATGGCGTTGGAAGGATCGGGATGGACTTCAACGATAATTCCGTCGGCTCCGACAGCGACGCCGGCCCGCGCCATGGTCGCCACAAGACTCGCCTTGCCGGTTCCGTGACTCGGATCAACGACGACGGGCAAGTGCGTCGTCTGGTGTAAGTATGGCACAGAAGCGAGTGGCAGGGTGAAACGAGTGTGATCTTCGAACGTTCGAATTCCGCGTTCGCAGAGCATTACCTTTTCGTTACCAGTTTTGAGGATATATTCGGCGGCAAGGAGAAATTCGTCCATCGTGGCCGAAGCCCCACGCTTCAACATAATGGGAAGCCCCGATTCGCCCGCGGCTTCCAGCAGCGGATAGTTCTGCATGTTCCGTGCGCCGATCTGCAACACGTCGGCGTAGTTGCCGACGAGCGGAACGTGCTCGGACGCCATGACTTCAGTGACGACGGCAAGGCCGGTTCTGTCACGAGCTTCGGCGAGTAGTTCGAGACCTTTTTCTTTGAGTCCCTGAAAACTATAGGGACTCGTGCGTGGCTTGAAGGCACCGCCTCGCAATCCGGTCGCACCGGCAGCTTTGACGCGTTCGGCACATTCGAGAATTTGGTCTCGGCTCTCGACGGAACACGGCCCGGCGATGATGCCCAGATGATTGCTCCCGACTTTCAAATTCAGAGCACACACTTGCGTTTGCTCTTTCTTGCCTTCGCGACTGGCGATCTTATAGGGGGCAAGGATCCGGACGACTTTTTCGACGCCGGGAAGTATTTCGAGGGCCTGCTTGGCACCGTCGCGTTTTTCCCCGAGGGCGGCAACGACGGTTCGTTCGGTACCCATGATGACCTGACTCCGCAAACCTAATTGTTCTATGTGTTCGACGGCCCCGTCGATTTCTTTGGGGGTCGCATCGGCTTTCATTACGACAATCATGATCCAGCCCTCGTAGCAAGTGATTCCAAGGTAAACCTTCTCGAAGACGGCATTGCTTGACACAGAACGCCGGTCGCGAAGGAGTCATTGGGCGAACGGAATCATCTGGTTCGTCCATCGGTGAACCAACATAAGAACCGGGGGCCAGGAAAATCGGCAACCCAAAGGAGCCGCCAAGGCTCGGTTCGATTTACCACACGCAGAGTCCGTAACACTGTCTCATCTTATGAGTGGAAAACGAAAAAACCCTGAAACCAGCGTGGGTTTCAGGGTTTTGCGGTGTTTTTCGTTATATCTACTTGATTCGGCTGATTACCGTTTTGCCGCGTGTGCCCGAACCCACTGTTTTTCTTGGCTAAAAATTCGCCAAAAACCATAAATCGATACGACGGAAACGATGACGGTTGCGACAACGGAATGCACAAGACCGAAGTTGGACATAGTTTGGATCTTCGCTTTGGTATGAGAATCTAAGGTGTTAGTTAGTCGACCGATAGGCCGAAAAACTCGTCTGCAACCAATATGGGGACCACGCACGAAAGCGTGATGGCAGGCAAGGGGAGTCGATTGGAGTAAAGGGAAACCTCGGTTAGATACGTCCGAGGTTTCCTACCAATGTTGACTCGCGGCTGCACCAACGGTGCGCCCGTCGGCCGCCATTAGCGCAGCCAGCTCGTAAAACCACCGGTACTCATTGATCACCTCCTTCTTCTAGAGCCTCGCCTACTTGGGGGGTGTGGCAACCGCTCCCACGTAGACCTCTAGTTCGTCAAGCCACGTTAACTCGACCCATTCATAAGCATAGTATCTGGCTAATTGAGGGTGGTCAAGCGTTTGCTCGAAAAATGTTGAGCCGAGACAGACAAGAACCACTTCCCTGACGCGATATTGGGTTCTCCTGTCCTGTTCGGAAAATGTGGTGTGTTACCGATCCGCGGTATATTCTGCCGCCGTGCCGTAGGGCTTAAAGCCAGAAGCGAGCCAGTATAACTCCCCGTCGCTCGTGAGAAATTTCGAGAGCAGTTCTGCGAAGGAATGGGCGATCACGGGCTTCTGTGCGAGGTCCTCACCTGTGTTGATCCGGTCGTGACAAACGGCGCGGAGAGTTCGGTCGTGGTCCCACTTTCCGGTCTCGAGGTCCCTCATTTTCGGTTGGTAACCATCAAGATTGATCGCCAGACTCGACCCGTCGGGAAGCTCTGCTATCTGATGCCACTTTCGCATAGCTACTCCGTGGTTTTCCCAGTGCTCATCTGCCTGTGTCTTTCCCCAGCCCAGAGGCTTCAGGTCATCGATACTGACAACCCGGCAGGTCGTTTGTCTCTTTTTTCCGATGAAGTTCACTCCGTTGGTTGCCGTGTAAAATTGCGAGAGGTCCGGAGGAAAATAAGAGCCCAAGAGGTGGTCGTGGATATTAGTTGCACCGGCAAACGTCTGGTGACTGATGCCCAATTCTGCCAATACGGCGTCAATGACTGCAGCTTTGCGAACTGCCCACCCAAGTTTGGGACGCAACGCCAAGGTCTCGAGATCTTGCGAGATGCCAACGATTCCACCTATGGCCTCCATCCACTGCCGGTCTCCAGTCTCGGCGTTCGTCCAAGTGAACGAAACTTGGGAGAGTCCAGAAGGCGCCGAAAAGGATTGAAAGCCATCGCCTGTTTCAAAGATCGGATTCTTGCGTGTACACGGCCCCTTGATGAAGGCACGAAGGTACGGGAAGAGTTTCGCCACCCAGCCATTGATGATGTTCCCACCGTAATCTTGGCGGAGTTTGCAGATCGATCGCCAGTGTTGCTTGTCGACATCCCCCTCACTCGCGCGAACGAAGTGTTCGCAAATCGGGAGTAGATGTTCGAGCCACCATCCGAGATCAAAAACGGCAAGACTGCGGGCCTTCTCGAATAAGTGTTGCCAGTCCTTGGGAGTGCCTTCGAGTGTGATCTCGGGAATCCCGCAGATGCCGTACACGTCATAGTGAAAGTATCGCTCGAAGACGTCCATTAGAGTAATCTGGCTCACGGCCAGTTCGACCGAGCCGGTGGTGCTAAAATCACACACCAACGCGTCGTGCAATTCTGGACCGATGTGATCACGGATTTGTCCTGCCCAACCGGCAAAAGCCTCAGCCCAGGGATTCTCCGGCGAGCCTTGTATCCAATCGTCACATTCAAAGCTCAGCTTCAGCTTTCCCTTGTGCCCCACGAACCGGTCTCGCAGTTCTTCGGCATGAATCGCCATGTGGTGATCGACGCCTTGGACAATCGTGATCCACACGGAATCGGGACTCAAAGTGAGGGGCCGATGTTCGTTGAATGCCGTGTA
>CAYYUU010000569.1:0-5549 GCA_964474955.1 uncultured Alcaligenaceae bacterium
CGGCAAGCGACTTCGGCTGGCCCGACGCCGGCGCGTCGCAGCCCGCGACACCCGCCAGCCCGGCGAGTTGGCCTGACTGGGGCAACTGAGTCACTCAGCTGAGGGGCTTCGCGAAGAACAGGACGAGTTGGTTGTTGCCGATGGTTCGACCCCCGAGCGGATAGATAAAGTCATCGGTGAGCGAGCCAAGTTTCTCAGCGTCCTTCAACTTCGACAACGGCTCTGGGAGGCTGGTCTTGGTGCTCGCGCCGAACCCAGCCAGCCAGCCGTCAACTTGAGCTTTCCCACAACGTCCTCGAATTGGACGATGACTTGGCGGCGATCCTTGTTCGCGAAGAAGGCCACTTGGAAATGTGGGCCCCAATGAGCCTTGTCGTTCCTATAAGCCAAACGGTCAGAGGCGGCAGCAATTCTGGCCGAGACGAGCTTGGCTCCATCACGACTCAGGTGGACGGTGTAGTCACGTATCTCGGCATCGATCGCGATGACAACGGCGGCGTACTTGTCACTCCTCGCGAAACGGCGTTGGGCCTCGCGAACGGTCGCCGCGGCCCAGTCACGTCCGCTGTACGCCGTGGCCGAACCAATCTGGACGACGATGACCGGCAACGTCGGTTTCCCCGCCACCTTGCGTATTCGCTTGACTAACTCAGCAAGTTGGTCTTGATACTGGCCCGCAGCGGAGCGAGAGTTCGACTCTCCCAGGTACCAAACGAAACCTCTGATGTCGTGTCCCGCTTTTCGGGCCTATGTGATTTGACCTTCCAGAGATTTCCACACTCGGTAGTCACGATGCTTGGGGTCGAGCCACGCTTCGATAGGTCGCCCCGAGGCGGCCACGTAGATCGGCTTGTACTTCCGGCTCTGTGTCTTAACCACCTCCCCACGGCCTGCTTCGCGGCACCTCCAATGGCACCCATGTTCGACTGTCCGGAGAAGATCCAAACGTCGGTCTCGGAGTCAGCGGCGACGACGTCGGATGCGAAGACAATACCAACAGTAGTGACCAACAACGTGATGAGGGCAAGATGTTTCATCGCGAGAACCTTGGCGAGGGAAGGAGGCGGGAAAGTTCAAAGTGAGTCAGCGTCGGCCCATTTTGCAAGCCGGTGGTATTGGGTTTTGTGAGCCGACGCGGGGGAACTACGCCAACAGTTCTTGGAGCGGAGCTGTCTGGTCGAGGTCACGGTCGAGGTTCGGGTCAGCCTGTCCGAATCCGTTCCGGCGCACGCCTGCCGCCCGAAGGAGGGTCGCATACAGACAGTTGAACGGTCGGTGTCCGGCGAGGTTGTAATAGGGGTACTCGATGTAACGGCCCATCTTGAGTGCCCCGCCGGCGTTGCCGATGAGCACGAACGGCCATTCCCAGCAGCGCGAATGGTGACTCTCGGCGGCGTCACTCATGTAAACGATGGTGGTGTTGTCGAGCATCGTGCCGTCGCCCTCGGGCATGGCCTGAAGCTTCCGCATTAGCCGGTCGATCAGCTCGAAATGGAAGCGGCGGATCATGACGGCCAACTCCGTCGCGGTCTTGCCGTTGGCCCCGCCACCGTGACCGATCCCGTGCTTCGCCTTGGTGATCCCGAGGCCACCGAACCGGACGCTGAAGTACGGAGTCCCAACCCCCGACGCAATCGTCACGACGTTCGTCAAGCCGCTGATGAGGGCCGCACCGGCGATGTCAAAGTGTGCGTCGAGTCGGTCCGTCTCGACGGCCGACCGGAATTTATCGTTGACGACCGGGGCGTGTCGCCGTAGCGTATTTCGGATTTCGTTGAGCCGGCTTTGGCGGTTGCGAAGTGACTCGAAGGCGTTCGCGTACTGTTGGAACCGCTCGCGTTCGGAGCCCACGAGGTGATTTTCGAGCCTTCGCACGTCGTTAGACAGAAAGTCGAGAACATTTGATTGTGCCACGAACTCTTCGCGACCTGCTCCCTGTGCGACGCTGCCGAAGAGGGCATTGTAGGCGAAGTCAGGTCGGCACTGAGTCGGTAGAGGACGATTCGCACCTATGGCCGAGCAGCTGTAGATGACGCTGTGTTCGGGACGGTCGGAGATGCCGAGCCCGACGACGGGGAACAACGATGGCTGCGCCTTGGCGAGGGCCACGTCGATCGTTTCGCCCGCAGGAGTGGCACGACCTCGTTGGGTCGCGTGTGCCCCCAAAGCTCCGAAGTCGTTGGAGTGTCCACCGCCACACACTCGCCCCGAGAGCCCCTGGATGACCGTCACGCGCTCCTTGAATCGTGCGATCGGTTGGAGCGACGGCGGCAGTTGGTGGTCACGCAGGGACAACTCGACCTTGCGGGTTCGTTCGTGGTTCCGCCCTCGGGAAATGCCGACCGGTTGGATGTGCTGCCACGGCAAACCGTTGCCCTCGACCACGAACACAAATCGTTGACGAGGCGTCATTCGGTCATTGGCGTGGGCCGCCAGCTGGTTCAGAACCGGCGACAGGACGAGCGAGCCAGCCCCGAGGCTGACGCCTCGAAGTAAGTGGCGGCGAGTCATCTCCATGTTCGTTCTCTCCTTTGGAAAAAATGTTGCGGAAGGCCGAGATCACTTTCGTCGAGTGATTGTGGGGACTTTCCGATACAAGAACGAGTCCGACGTCAACAACGACACCACAAGGGCCTTGAAACTCCCGCCACTCTTGACGTAGGCCCGGTCGGCTGCGATCAAAGTCGGACCGTCCCCGAGTCGTTCGTTGCGTCCCAGGAAGTACCGGAATGCGTGACGGACGAAGACTTGCCGGACACGTTTGGACTTGGCTAACTTGCGGATCATCTCGACGGCCCCATTGACCTTACAGTCTAGACCGGGCTCGCCGCTGCGGGTAATCGCTCCGGACGCGTCGATCGGGACCTCTCGCAGGACGGGTCCGCGAGACCGACCTCGCTTGTCTTTGTTCTTCTTGGTGGCCTCGGGGTCGAGTACCTTTTCTTTGGTCCGGAAGACGCCGAGGTCGCTGTACGACTCGAAGGGTGTACCGAGAGGGTTCATCCGTTGGTGACACCGCCAACAGTAGTCTTTCCTCGTGACGGCGAGACGTTGGCGGAGGGTCTTCTCGGGTGCTTCGGGAAGTTGGGCGTCGACGCTGATGGGAAGGTCGGGGACGGTCCCACCAAGAAGCCGCTCGCGGACGCACTTGTCGCGCAAGTTCGGGTGGACGTCGTCGGTGGCTGAGTGAGCCACGAGCCATCTCGGCTGGGTCAGAATCCCGGCCCGCTGGTCACGAGGCAAGTCCATCGGTTGGTTCGGTGACCATTGGTCGGAGGGAACGTTGTACGCCCGGTTCATCGGGTTCTTCGAGTGAGAGCGGACATAGCGTTTCTTTCGCCGGTCCCAACGAGTATTCACGAAGCTCTTGTTCGTCGTCAGGAGTTCTTCCAAAACGTTGCGGTCTTTCTTGAGGACCCACTCGACGAGTTGATCGGTATCCTGCACAAGGATGTTCGATCGGAAGCGGCCGTTGAAAAGTTCTTTGACCTGGGGACCGTCTTTGAAGACTTCCTCCGCCCGATAGTACCCGAAATACTCGCGGAAGAACCGCAAGATTCGCGTCTTGTCCTGGCGTGGGTTGTTCCAGATATGTTCGACCTCACGCCGAACGTCCTTGGCCGTGGACAGTTGTCCTTTCTCGGCAGCCTTGAGGAGATCCCGATCGGGCCGCTCGTCCGTCAGAGCGAACGCAATGGCATACGACAACTCGCGTGGGCTGAGTTTGATGCGTCCGTACTTGTCGGGTTGACCTTGCCCGAGTTCGAGGCGGAACACTGCTTCGGGGAGAAGGAAGACGGCTGCGAGGGTAGCCCGCACTCCGCGAATCTTGCCCGCGTCCTTGATGTTCTTTTGCATCAACCCGGTGAAGCCTTTCAATTCTCGCTCGGACGGATCGCGAAGCAGGACTCGCCGAAATTGATAACGAATGGCTCCTTCGATTTTCTTCTTGCTCGGAGTCTTGTCACCTTCCACGAGCGCCCGGATTTGTCTGGGAGCACTCCCGAAGACGATCGTCTTGCCGGTCCTCCTGTCTTTCCGGTCGCGCGTCTGGTTCTTGACGATTTCATTGGCGTTGCGAAGCAACTGGACGACACCTTGTTCGTCGACGAGAAAAGCGGACGCGTAGTCCTTGATGCCACGTCCTGGTGCCAAGGAGAACGGCTGGGCGATTTTACCACCGCCGACGTCATCGACGAACTGCTCGTAAATCTTGGGACTGAAACGCCACAGACGCGGCTCGGCAGGAATGGCCACCTTGAGCTTGGAGTTGAAGAGGGCGTCGTGGTTGACGTAGTTGCCGTAAGCGAAGTCTCGAAACTTCGCATCGAGTTCGGCGCCGTGGCCGGCCTGCCGCAATTTCTCCGAAAGCCAGACGATCAGTTGCGTCCGCTCCTCTCCCGAAGGTTGTGGTTTGCCTTCGGGCGGCATCTCGCGGAGTTTGATCATCTCCAGGACTTTTGCCACTTGCGGCCTTCCTTCTTGAAGTCGACATCTTCGGAAAAGTCGTGGAGCGAAAGGCGGGCCTTCGGCTTTTTCGCACCGTGGCAACTCGTGCAGTGTTTCGCGAAGAACTTCGAGGCGACGGTTTCGGCAGCGTTCGCTCGTACGGGAACAAAGGTCAGACACGCGAGAAGACCAAGACCCCACACCGATCGTATGGTCGAAACACCTAGGTTCTGCCACAAAACGCGCACGTAAACCTCCTCCGTCTCACCGTTTTCCTAGTTCAGAAAGTCAGAACGCCAACTTGGGTCGACGGGCACATTCGCTACTCATCTATGTATTGCATTCCAGAGCTTATTTTTGGAATTCAATGATAGAAAACTTTGGAAAATTCTATTTCCGTCGCCGATTCCAAAATTTTGCCATTCTCGACAATCTTATCTGAGGGCCTTTCAAGGAGTTCCATGCCGACGACGATCCGGAGATGAGCGACTTCGATTCGACCAAGGAATTTTTGCAATATTTCGCACAACACCATCGCCAGATTTACGCCTTCATCCGTGCCCAGGTGCGGTGTACGAGCGACGCCAACGACCTGTTGCAAGAGACGAGCGTGTTGTTGTGGGAAAAGTTCCACGACTTCGACCGCAATGGCGACTTCGGTCGTTGGGCGTGTGGGTTCGCGCGTCGGTTGATCCTGCGGCACTATCGCGAAACCGGCAAGTTCCAGACCTTGTTCGGGGAAACCATCGACCAACAATTTACCGACCAACTTTTGATCTCGCTGCAGGTCGATGACAAGCGCGGGGACGCCCTGGGACATTGCCTCAAGGAGTTAGACGAACGTCAACGGAAGTTACTCGACATGCGTTACCAATCGGAGCAAGAAGTGAGCGACATAGCTGCCACGATGGACCGATCCGAATCCGCCGTCTACAAGGCACTCGCGAAAATCCACGAGCGTCTTTACGAGTGCATCCAACAGAAACTCGCCGAGTGGGGTGGGGCATGAATTCGCCGAAAACAACAGAACTCCTTGACCTGATCCGCGCCCTCCGCGACGGGACATTGGACCAGACGAGTACGCGTCGTCTCGAAGAACT
>CAYYUU010000570.1:0-5549 GCA_964474955.1 uncultured Alcaligenaceae bacterium
CCGGATAATTGCGAAGGTTATTGGTCGATCATAGGACAGGTTTGCAACCTGTCCTTTTTCTTTCTTGGCCTTTGGTTTTCGACGATTCCAATGAGATCGCCCATTAGAGACCACCGATAATCCCGTAATAGATCGGGATGGGGCCGACGTCTAGATTATCGGAGTCTGTATATTCAAAACCGGAACTAGCAAGATAATCAGCGATGTGTGAGTTATACAGATAGAGTTTGTCCGAACCGGATCCGCCATCGAGAACCGGGTCGTCGGAAATATGGGTCCCGAGCGATACTCCGTCCATGTAAAGGTAATCGTTGCCCGAACCCATCTTGATTCTGGTTTTGTCCGCGACACGCACATTTCGTAAGATCACATCATCCGCCCCACTGTCGGTTTCAATGGACAGATCATCTGGAACAATTGCTTGGTCGGCTGCCCCAAAAGTCCCATTCATTTCCAGTTTGTCGTTGCCGCCATTGAGATCAACACGAATGTCGTGACTCACCTCGAACTGGTTGAACGTCGCCGATGAGTAACTGTTATTGATTTGTGTCATCTTCCCATCGCGTGTGCGACCACTTACGATCCAAAAACCTCGCTGGTCCTGATACACACTCACGTGATTGTCCAGGTGGTCGCCTGTGATAATCAGGTTGCCGCCGCTGACGTAGGCCATGACGTTACCCGCCATGACTTCACGAGCTTCGAGACTTTCGACCTGTGGTTGAAATCGATTCGGTTTCATTGCGTTTTACTCCTGCTGGAATCCTACGAGGGTAGGCTTCTTGTTTGAGGGATTCACTCAAGGTGACCGAAACACCAGCCTTTTCTGGCCAAGAGATCGACTTGCGAGTCATCGGTGATAACTGTCACTTGTTGCGATTCAAAAATGCAGGGACCGTGCCAAACCAACGAATCAAGAAAATGTTATCGACGTAAGATTATGAATAACAAGTAGATACGATTTGTTTGCCCTTGTGTTGCGTATGAGAGAGGCGTGGGAGGAGCGTATCTTTTTGATTGCGTTTAGTTTCTTTTAGATACGTATCAAGTGAAGCATTCGCGCAAGTCGTGTTGCAAATCCCTTTCTCTCCGCCTAGCATCAAAAGCAAAACTCCCGACAGCTTTTTTCGTTACCCTAGCTCTCGTTAGGTGACCCCCATTCGAGAAACATTTTATGTCCGACACTCGCCTGACCTGCACGAATTGCCAACGGACTTTGAAACTTCGCGAACCGCTTCCCCCAGGCACAAAGGTGAAGTGCCCCGGTTGTCGCGCGCACTTCGTCGTTCCTGGTCCGGCGGACGATGAGCCAGAGATCTTCGGTGTTGCCATTGACAGAGACGCGGCCTCGCGTGGCGGACCTCCCGAACGAGAAGAGCGATCTCGGCGAAGAGAATCGGAAGGTCGAAGCCGTTCGGATCGATACGACGATTGGGATGATCGTCGAGAACGTGACCACGACGACCGAGGCGGGCGTCGTCGAAGGAGTCGTCGGGATGACTACGACGGCTACGAGGAAGAAGGGGATTATGACCTCGCGTTTGGGAACCGAGATAGAAAAAGGCGCCGATCCAACAAGAAGCAAAAAGGATCGTTGGCTCCTTATCTCGCGCTTGGGGCTGTGGGTGTCTCGCTCTTGTTGTTGCTGATTCCGATTCTCATCAGTTTGAACAGCCGCCACCTCCCAATCATTGCGAGTGTCATTGTTGGCGTCGTGGTGTTTGTTGGCTGGCTGACTCTTTCGTTGACGACGTTTCTATGGAATCCAGGACCTTGTTGGGGATTTTCCGCTGTTGTTGGGGCTGGGGTTTTGTTAGGGGCGTTGGGGATTACAGCGTTGATTACGTGGAGGAACCGGTCTCAATATCTTGAGACCTCCGGACTCTTGGGGCACTTGCCCTCGTATCGTCAATCCAATCAAAGGCGTAGAAAGGGTAGCCCGGAATTGATCCGGAAACCGGTGATTCTGGAGTCTGGCCCAAACGCCCCCAAGCTGGAGGTAAGTGATTTACACTTTCAGCTCGCCGATGATCTGATGCCCGAATCCCAGGCAGAAGTCGGCACGATAGTATTTGTCCACTTCCGAAAGAAACTGGTTGGACGATACGATAGGGGTGGCGACGGGTACCAATGGCAAGCGTTAGTCCAATTGGTCGACTATCGCCAACGCACTCAGTACTACACCCGGACTTTCACAGGCACGAGTCCGCCACAGCGAGTCCGAGACAGGGGAGATCACACCGGGAGCAAACCGACCTCGGAAGTCATGGAATGGGTTAATTCCTTGCCGCAGAAAAGTGAGTGATTCCTATTCGCGGCTACATCTTCACCAGTGCGTCATAGACCCTCTCGATGGTCGAGTCGAGCGTGGACGTGCCCGCCGTCAAGCCGACATTTCGGACGCCCTCGAACCATTCGCGTCGAAGGTCTTCGGGACCCTGGACGTGATAGGCCGGGACGCCTCGTTCTTCACACCGCACTTTGAGTTGTTTCGTATTGTTGGAATTCTTTCCGCCCACGACGACCATGGCTTCGACCTGGTCGATGAGGGCTTCGAGTGCCTTTTGGTGGTCCTTCGTGGGATGACAAACGGTGTCGATGAAACGGACTTCGGCATGCCGATTCTTGGCGGCGATGGCCTCGCGAATTTCGCTCACGAGTCGTTCCGGAGAAGTCGTTTGGCACATCACGCCGATTCGTTCGTGGGGATACGTGATGACTTCCTCGGGATGAGAAATGATGTCGTAGCTGTGCAAGTCTTCGACGATGCCACGGACTTCGACGTGTCCGCGCTTGCCAATGACCAACACGTGATAGCCGTTGTCTTGCAATTTCTGGGCAGCGTTGTGGGCTCGGCTCACGAGGGGACACGTTGTATCGACGAGTCTTTTCCCGGCTTCTGTGAGTCGTTGGCGTTCTTTGTTGCTGATACCGTGAGCGGTGATCATCACCGTTCCGGTGTCGGGGACGTGGTCGCGTTCGTCTTCTCCGACCATCTGGAACCCACGGGAGCGAAGCTGGACGAGGACTTGTTCGTTGTGGACTAACTCGCCGTGGATCGTGACTGCGTTGGGATCTTCGACTTGGGTCATGGCCTCTAAGGCGTCTCGGACCCCAAAACACATTCCCAAGGTGTCCGCTTTGATAATATTCATGCAAGCTCCCCTATCGGAAACTTGGTTGGGTGCGTGGCTCGTTTGCTCATCCAATGAACCGTATTGTCCTGGAGAGGTTAACGCATTCGGTGTGTTCTGGATCATCGTTTGACCTCGACTCTGTGCCTGTTCTTGTTCGTGGAACCGAAAAACTTGCTGTTGTTGTGATTTTCCAACGATCCACGTTTCTGATTGACGCCGGGCCTCTTGGTGTCATCCTACCGCGCACTTGCGGCAATTCCATCCCTTCACGCAAATTACACAGACGGTCGAAACTGCGTAACTTTTCTCGTTGAGGATTGAGAGTTGAGAAGGGAAAGAAAAGTCTCACGCGAAGGTGCGAAGGAAACAAGATAGTTTGTTTTGCATCTTGCAGCTGTTTCTCTGCCGTGCTCAGAAGGAAAATGGACATTTATTTTGCGTTCCTTTGCTGGGCGACGTCGAGCTTGGCCTTCAGCTAAGAAACTCAACTCTCAACTCTTCGACTTTGGGACACCATAAACTTTACATCACAAAGTGGAGAGATACAAAAAAAGGCCGCGTTCGGCCAGTGGAGAATTAAATTGGGGAAAGACCTTCGCGCAGGGGAACTTCGGGCTCCCCTTCGTTGGCCGTTCCCAGGGCATCGGTGACGACGCTCTCCAGTACCGAGATGTATTCGAGAAATCGCCGTCGGCCTTCTTCGGTCAACACGCACAGAGTTTGCGGCCGGTTGTTGTTGAAGCTCTTGTGAATGTCCACAAGTTCAGCTTCTTGGAGAATCTGGAGGTGGCGACTCAAGTTTCCATCCGTCAGGCAACACAGTTGCTTCAAGTCGTTGAAGAGCAATCCAGCGGGGTGCGTGGCGAGCGACGTAACGATGCTCAGCCGGGCTTTCTCATGGATCGTCCGATCAAGGCCTTTGTAGGCAAACCGACCCGACGTTTCATTCGTACGAGGATTCTGTGTTGACATCGTCTCTTTCCAATGTCCAGTAAAGAATTCCTGCCGCGAGGAACTGACCAAAACCGAAAGTGATGCCCATGGCCCACGGGGAGAAAGCGTGTTGGCCTTTGGCCCAGATCAAACAACACAATCCAGCGACCAGATACCAGGCCCCGACCCAAAAGACCGCCCGCGGAAGTAATCGATACGACGCGAAGATACCGAGACTGAAGAAGATCGCCCAAAGCCCCGGAAGCAACCACAATACTTCCGGCGCCGTCAAATACAAGATGAGCATGACGAGCCCACCACAGGCGACCGCCGGGAAGAATTGCCCGACGGCAAGCGTCGTCGTCACCAACGTCAACGGCGAAGTCGCACGCCAACACCGCCACAACATTTCTGTGCCGGTGACCATCATGCTTAACGTGGCCGCTCCCACCCATAAGAATAGGTAAGAAGGCAAATTTCGGCCCGGGTTCTGGAGCCAAACCGATTGGAAAACGGCGAACAAGATGGCCAACACGCCGGAGAACCCGACGGTAACCGCACGGTAGCCGCGAAACACCTCGGTCCGTGCGACCTGCTGTCGTATTTCGTAAATCTGGGTCAGCGCATCCCGCAGTTCCATGAACTCCGCTCGAAGGGACCCTCCGAGTGCCTCCGTCTGTTCAACAAGTAAGTTCGGACAATGTTACACCCGCACTAAAGATAAACCGACTGCGCCGAACGTCAAGCGGGATTTGGCACGCGAAGTCACATTATCCTTCCAGATCATACGTCCCCAAGCGGCCTGCTTCCTTTAGTTTACGAAATCCATCCAGGGTCGTACGAATCATTTCGGGAAGACTTGTTTTGGGCATCGGGCCGAGGTCATTTTCGAGAGCATCGTCGGCCAGGTCATACGCGATTGGAATTTGATTCTCTCCATGCGTAACCAACTCAGCAGCTTTGGGCTCGACTTCGCAAAGGACCTTGTGAAATGTGGGCAATTCAACGACTTGACCGCGGAGGTTATACGCTTTCGCGCCGTCGTAGGGAGCCTCCAGACACCGCGTGAACGTTTTGGCGACATCCTCGACGAACTGAATGTCCTGCCAGCCGCCATACGTGATGTGATATTTCCGACCTAGAGCTACAGACTTAACGGCCTTCGTGGGCTCGCTCGTCATTCCGAAATCACGCCCGACGCCGAAGACCGTCCAGGGCCGTAACCCAATGCTCGATAAACCGTGATCTTGGTGATAAATCCGGGCATTCCCTTCGTTGCAGCACTTGTACACGCCGTAATGTGTTCGCGGAATCAACAACACGTCGTCGCCAACCGGGGTCTCAGAATAATCCGTCGCGGGACCGAAAACCGCCGCGCTGCTTGCGTAGACGATTCGCTGGACTTGCCCTTCGCACCGGCGGACGGCTTCAAACACCGCGAGCGTCCCCAAAACATTCACGCGAGCCCCGAGCATGGGA
>CAYYUU010000571.1:0-5540 GCA_964474955.1 uncultured Alcaligenaceae bacterium
AGCAGATCTCCACAAACGGAGCATTCCACCAGATGCCGGTTCTTGCCGACGCCCTCGAGGAAGCTGGCTGCGCCGACGAATCGATCCTCAGTCATTGCCGTGCGTCCACGACGCACGCGAAGGGATGTTGGGTCTTGGATTTGCTGTTGAACAAGGGATGGGCAAAGTAATGGACGCTGCTGTTAGTAGTAGGCACACTCCGTGTGCCGTAACCAAAGTAGTAGGCACTCTCCGTGTGCCGTAACCATTGTGTTGGTTTTTGAGTGCGGCGGCTCGCTGCCGAGTTGATCGTTTTCTCTTCCTATTTCCTGTTCCCTAATTTTCACTTACTCAAATTCTCGTAATACTTCTTCACCATCTCGGCGGCTTCGGGAGTAATGCGTTGTCGATCGATGGCTTGCTGCGCCCGTTGAGCCGCGGCTCGGAACGTGGCCGGAACTTGCTTCGCGGGAATATTGGAGTTCTTTCCTCCGCGATAAAAACCTTTCACTCGCGCCCCATCGGGATCGAAAAATCCTTTCTGGCGTTCGTCTTTCGAGCCCCTTTTCTTTTCTTCCCCGAAAAATCTTCTGCCGCCTGGCGGGCCACCGGCTTGCTGGTTCTGGCCTTGTCCTTGCTTCTGGCCGTTGCCAAGTGCCCGCGCCATTTTCCCTCGGGCTTGTTGGACCCCTTGGAGTTGCTGTTGGAGTTGCTTACGCCCTTCGGCTTGTTTCTGGCCTTGGTTGATCTGTTGCTGTAGTTGGTTCGCGTTCTTTTTCGTCTGCTGAAGTTGGCGCGTGATCTTTTGCAACAGTTTTCCGGCTTGCTTCCCGGCGTTTCGTTGGTCTCCCTTCTTGGGATTCTGTTGGCCACCTTTCATCGGATTCTTCTGACCGGCGTTTTTGGGCTCTTGTTTCTCGCCGGTTTGCTTGGCACCCTTCATGGGGTTTTGCTGTCCCTTCATCGGCTCTTGCTGCCCGGCCTTTTTGGGATCTTGTTTTTCCCCTTTTTGCATTCCCTTCATGGGATTTTGTTGGCAGCCTTTCATGGGATTCTGCTGCCACTTCATGGGGTTTTGCTCGGCCTTTTTTGGCTCTTGCTTTTCGCCGTTTTGCTTCATCGGGTTCTGCTGTCCCTTCATCGGCTTCTGGTCGTTCCCTTTCTCGGGTTTTTGCTTGGGCTCTTCTTTCTTGGGAGGCATCGGATCAATCAGTTTGTTGAACTTCTCGATGTCCTTCTTGAGTTGTTCGAATTTCTCAAGTTGTTTGACTTCTTTTTCAAGATCCTCAAGCTGCTTCTGGTCCAGATTCCCGAGTTCTTTCTCTCGTTCGAGTTGCTCCCGGCGTGCCTTGGGATCACCCAACTCTTCGATTTGTTTCTGCTTTTGTTCCAGTTGTTGCTTGAGCTTCTTGCGTTCTTCCTTTCTGAGATCTCCGTTTTCCAACTTATCTTTCAGATCCTTTGCTTCCTTGTCGGCCTTTTTCTCGTCGCCATTCCGAATCGCCTCAAAGAGGTCTTTGGCGGGTCCGTCGTTTCCGTCACCTTTTTCTGCCTTGCCATCACCCTCGTTGCCCTTGCCGTCTTTGTCCTTTCCATCACCGAGGACTTTCTCCATCTGTTCGAGACGTTTCTTCCGATTTTCATTTCGACGGGCGACTTGTTCGGCCTCGTTTATCTTCTTCTCGATCTTCTCTTCGAGTTGCTTCATTTTCTTCACGCGATCTCGAACTTGCTCTTTGTTCCTAGCGTCGAGTTCGTCTTTCAGCAACTTTTCCCAATCTTGTTGGATGTCGCGAATGTCCTTCGGAGCTTTTTTGAGTTCCTCATCCTTTTCGGCCTTGTTGAGCTGCTTGCGAAGTTGAGCGAGTTCCTTTTTGATTTCTTCGGCTTGCTTCTCCGTCAATTGTTGGTTGTTGGTGACAGACGTGGACGTGGCGCGCACGAAGTTCGGTTCGAGGAATACTGCCAAGCCCATCATGAGGATGGCACAAATTGGAATGGCGACCAGGCCCCACGGGAACTTCACTGGAAAACGCGAAGCGACCTTGATCTTTGCCATTTCTTTTTCGGTGTCGGTCAACACGGCTCGTCCGGCTGACGACTGCTGCTGTTCCTTGGTGAGCAGCAACGAAGTGGTGACACGCTCCTTCAAATCAAATCGGGAGTCGAGCGCCAACGCAGCCGAGACGCGAGAAGGTGCCCGAACCCAAGTCATGACAAACCCCACGACCGTGCCAATCACTAAACCCGCACCGAGCAACGTCCACCGAGCCCACCCAAGTCCGAGTGCTCCAAACTGCAACGGATGAAGGAAAAACCACACCGCCACGACCCACAAAGCGATGGCCCAACACCAGAGCGTTTTGTGGATCAGCTGTTGGAGAAATAGCCGCCACCAAACTTGCGACACGTTACGCTCGAGTTGTTTCATTTGAACGTCCGGCATATCGATTTGCTCCACAACCGTGGCGAGTTCTGGTCCGGCTTTTGTTTGATAGTAGTAGGCACACTCCGTGTGCCGTGAATTTTGTTTTGGAGTGCGGCGGCTCGACGCGGCTTTGGTAGTTTTGTCTTTGCTTTAGTTTTTGTCTTTGCTTTATGTTTATTAGCATCCAGCCAGCTTCCTTGCTATTTTACCTCACACCTATCGCGTTTCTCAATCCACTAACCGTCAAGTTGAGTTCTTCGCAACGACAAGTCATCTACGAACCGTCCACGCCGCAACGTTCCGAAAGATGTGTAACGGATCATCGATATCCGTGCGCACGCCCGGACGAACGACCACGAACGTGTCGAGTTGCCAAAGCGGGACCAAAGGCACCCGTTCATTCAGCCGAGCATGAACTTCATGGGTCGTTCGTCGAATATCCCGAAAGTCGGTTTGGGTCATCCGCGAGAGAAGATCCGCCGTCAATCTCGCATCGTTCTTGTAACGCAGAAAGTTCGAGCCACCAACATCGGTGGCATTGGGGTCGAACAGCGGCCAAAGCCAATAGAACTCGCTCACATATGCTCTTGAAGTGTAGGCCAAATCGTACTCTCCACTGCTGAGAGCATCTCGCAGTTGTTGCGGTGACATTGGGACTAACTTGATTGTCAGATCGTCGGACACTTTTTCGATCTGGCTGGCAATGAGACGACACGCCTTCTCGACCTGTTCGTCGTTCGAAGGATACGCCAACCGAAGGGCCAACGGTCCCGATGTCTTTCCGGCTCGTTTCAAAAGCGTCCGTGCCCGGTCTGGATTGTAAAGTTGCTTCGGCACTTCCGGAGCCACGGCCCAAGACCCCGCCGGGAATGGCCCATTGAGTTCCGCATGGGCTCGCAAGGACGCTCTTTCCAACACATCGCGAGCGACCGCCATTCCAACGCCCAAAACATCGAGTTCTCTCGCCAACGAAGGACTTCCACGGAACGCGAGGTCCAGAACCGTTCTGCGGTCGATGGCCGCGCTCAGTCCTTGCCGACGCGTCACATCATCTAGAGCAACGTTCTTGTGATTGACGGCGAGGAAGAACACGCGACGATTGCGCAGTTGGTTGACGTGCTTTTTGGCCCGCTTGCGAATCTCGACGACTTCGCGACCCGATAAACCCAGATGCATGTCGGGTGGGTTCGTCTCGCCAAAATAGTCGGCGACCGGGTCGCTCGGCACATAGAATCGGATTTCGCGAATCGACGAATACCCGATCTTGCCGCGATTCACGTAATATGGATTCGCCGTAAAGACCGCATAAACTCGCCCGTCTGCTTCTTCGAGTCCCTTGTACACGAAGGGACCGGTCCCGAGTTTTCGCGGTACGGCTTCTTTCGAAATCGCTTTCCCCGTAACGTAAAACGTGAGCAGCGAGAGTGGGTCAAACGTATCCTTGGCGATCCGAAATCGAACTTCGAACGGGGAGCTGCTGCTCCACGAAATCATCTCTTTTCGGAATCCCGCCGCGTCATCCCAACTCGTTCGCACTGCCGCATCGGAAACCTTCGTGCCGTCTGACCACCGAATCGAAGGCCTGAGGCGAAACTGCAGCATTCGCCCAAAGACGTTCGGAACATTCTGGACGAGGACCGCGCGGTATTGTTGGCCAAGTTTTGCGTTATATTCCTGGCGAATGAGTGGCTCGTACAACAGCTCCAGAATTTGCTTTTCGGTTTCGGTGGTCGCTTGCCCGGGGAGCAGATTTTTCGGCAACTCAGGCACGCCGACGCGAAGGATCCGATACGTCCCTCGAAGCTTCAATAACTCGTCGCGAACGCCCGGAAATGCGGGCCAAATCGCAAGCGCATCCTCGAGCAAATTTTCTTTTCTCGTTTGGCCTTTGGGCTTCTTGATCTCGATGGCTTTCGCTTCGGCATAAATCGCCTTGGCCTTGTCGGTCAACTGTTGAGTGATCGCTCTGAGCTTTCCTTTTGGATCAGGCAACTGCGCCAATTCTGGTAACAATTTTCGAACCCGGATGTACTCCGAAACGGTGGGCTCAGAACCAGCCAGCAAATACTCCACAAAAGCAAATCGCGAAGCCGAGATTTGAGTCCGTACGGACGGCTTGGCACCGTGCAGTTGTTCCAGTTCCGTCGCAAACTTCTGCACGACGTCCCATGCCATCGCGGCTTCTTCACGATCTTTTTTAGACGTAGCCAACGACCGAAGACTTTCCAAATATCCAACCCGAATCTCGACGAGGCGAGACTGAAGTGCTCGCCGCTTCGCGTCCCAACGTGTCGGTCCATGGAACGGATGGTGACGACTCGCTTCGTGGAATCGGAGGACAGCGACCAACACATTTTGGGCCACCGGCCATTTGGCCAACGTTCCCGTCTTGGCGTTCGCGAGGAATTGGTCTACCCGTTCCAGTGCGATTTCCTCATACGGCTTGAACTCCGTAATTGTGTCAAGCGGGAACGCTTTTACCTCGCGTTCGCTTTTCTTGTCTCCGAGCACTTCGAACTGGATCTTTTCGTTGGACTTGGATGGAACGTCGAGGAATTTTCGCGCAGGGACAACTTTCCACGTCTTGCCCTTCACAACAACGATGTCGTGCGGAATGGAGAGCTGTCGATAGAGCGAGGTTGCGGCAGGATCGGCCTTCTTCGCAAGTTTCGCAAAATCTTGGACCCGGGACCCGAGCCCGAATGTCGGAGTCGGAAATTTCGCCGCTTTGTTTTCTTGTCCCGTCCCCATCGACACTGCAACGCAGACGAGACAGAGCAAGCTCAGGATTTCTTGGATGCGAGAATGAACGGTCATCGAACCCTTCACGACAAAGGAAATGGACAAATTACTCGTGGAACCCGTTTTGGAGAGTTGCTTTTCGCTCCGCGAACAGTTTTTTGTCTGCCGCCACGTGGTCTCTATTTCCAAGCATTTTTTCCTTCAAAATGTCTCCCGAACAATGCAGCAACGAACTCAAACGGGAGACGGAAAAACCATTCAATCGGCCTTCACTCCCCTCACAAGTACCGCCTACGAGGGAAACGAAGCCGAAACGACTGCTTCAGACCCGAAAGCCAGCCACGAATCGCCCCGGATAAACACAGGCACACAGAGTTCTTTCATCTATGTT
>CAYYUU010000572.1:0-5537 GCA_964474955.1 uncultured Alcaligenaceae bacterium
ACGAGCCGCACGGCTCGCCACATTAGGTACGAGAGTTGGCCCATTTTGGAGTATGGGTCTTGATACAGCCCGATCTCTTCGCCGAGTCGTTCGCTGTAGAGCCCCCATCCTTCGACGAACGCCGTGTAACCTCCGAAACGTCGGAACTTCGGCAACTCGCCGAGTTCCATCGCCAACGCAATCTGTAGATGGTGTCCCGGTTGGGCTTCGTGGAGTGAGAGGGCTTCGATCTCATACGTCGGCCGCGCCGACAGTTTGTAGAGGTTGACGTAATACGCCCCGGGTCGCGAACCGTCTGCTGCGGGTGGCTGGTAATACGCCGTGGTGGTGTCCGGGGCAATGCTCATGGGAATGACTTTGATGTCGTAGCCAGTCTTGGGCAGCCGGCGGAACAGTTTCGGCAACCTCGCGTCGATCTTCTTGCACACCTTTTTGTAGTCGTTGAGCAAGTCGACTCGTCGCTTCCTAAAGAACTTCGGATTCGTCCGCAGGTCTGCGAGGAACTCCTTGAACGTCCCTTTGAAGTTCACTTGCCGGTAGACCTTCATCATCTCCTTGCGGATGCGAGCGACTTCTTTCAAGCCGATGATGTGGATTTGCTTCGGGGTCAGGTTCGTCGTCGTGAATTTTCTCGCCCGATACTCATAGAATTCCTTTCCGTTGGGGACTTGCCAAACACCGACGCGGTTGAAACAGTTCGGCAAATACTCGTCCTCGAAGAACTTGAGCATTTTCTTGTACGACGGCACGACCTGCTTCTGGATGGCGAGCTTGGCACGTTTCCGCAACTGCTTTTGATAGGCCTTCGAGAACTTCACGGGAAAGTTTTGAAACGGCTTGTACCAAAGACTCTTCTCGGGGTCGTCAACGATCTGTTGGCGAATCTGGTTCGGCACTCGCTTCATGACAATTTTGGTCTGGACTCGGCGCGTCTTGATTCCAGCTTTCATCAGCTCAATCGTCTGGTCCATGTAGTGAGGGAACGCCTTCATGCGCGCGATCCAATCTTTATAGTCTTTGACTTTCGTAAATCGAAGCGTCTCGGTCATGGTGTTCGCCGTCTGGATGCCCTCGCGCTGAGTCAACGGAACAAAGTGCCATTTGTATTGGAATCCCCTGATGGCTATCTTGAGTTCGCGTTCGTAAAGGCGGTAGTTGATTCGATCCGTCTCCGACAGCTTCGAGGTGTCGATCTGTTTGAGTTCCTTGAGAACGCGCTGTCGATGGAGATGCCGCTTGCGAAAATCCTGCGGGCTCACCCTCGGCCATTGAGTGTTCCATCGAAGATCGCCCAACTCGGACGCGAACACCGGATTCGTTTTCAAAGTCCATTCCCATTCGCGATTCAGAAGGGCATGGAATTTTCTGGTCTCGGCGTTCTTCGGAGTTGGGTTTGGTTGGGTTGAATACCAACCCGAAGCGCGAGCGAGGACTTTCGGCTGGGTTGGATACCAACCCGAAGCGAGGACTTTCGGCTGGGTTGGATACCAACCCGAAGCGCGAGCGAGGACTTTGAGCGCAGCGGAAAAGTCTGCTTCAGCCCTCTTGAGGTTGAAGTCGAAAAAGCGGCCTGAAGCATTGTTCCCCGCTGCGCTCAAAGTCCTCGCTCGCGCTTCGGGTTGGTGTAAGACACGAGAACCACTCGCGAGAGCACCGCTTTCGAAGCCCAGAAACAGACAACCCAACAAAACGAGGGACACATACATCCCCAAACCGTTTGATCGCATTCCAACCTCGGTTGTTTTCCAACTGGTGAACGTGTAACGTCAACAGCCTCTTATAACACCGATTGGGAATCGGGACCCAAAAGAAAATCAATCCGAGGTCGCGGAGGACGTGTGAGATGACCGAAGAGAACAAGCCGGTGATTGGCTCGATCTTGTGGCGGGATTTAACTGTGCCCGATGCCGACAAAGTCAAAGACTTTTACGCCGAAGTCACGGGTTGGATTCCTCGGCCCTTTTCGATGGGCGAATACGACGATTATGAAATGTGTTCGCCACAAACAGAGGAAGTGGTCGCGGGTGTTTGTCATACACGCGGGCCGAACGTCAACTTGCCGCCGGTGTGGTTGGTCTACGTTCAAGTGGCAGACGTCGAAGCGAGCGCGAAACGGTGCATAGAACTTGGAGGTGGTATTGTGGACGGCCCGAGGAGTATGGCGGGCCAAAAAGTCTGCGTGATTCGCGACCCCTCTGGAGCCATTGCGGCAATCATCGGCAAGTAATGTTGGGCGAATCCCGGCTAACCGTCGTGCGGTCCTCGTGGCGTTGTGTCCGAATTGGCGTGCCGCGTGTCGAGATGTGCGTGCGGACTGAACGTCGAACTCGAAGAGGATTCTTCCCGAAAATGACCGGTGAAAGGCGTGTTGACGAGGCTCGAATCCTCATCCAATCCAAGGCGTTGTCGCGCTTCCCGATTCAAACGTGGAAGCAAGAACCGATCGGCGCGGCAAAACGGCTTGAGGGCCATCGCCACGGCGGCCGGAGTTTGGTATCGGTCTTCGGGCTTTTTCGACATCATCCGCCGAATGATCGGTGCCAATCCGAGCGGAAGGTCGGGCCGTATTTCGTCGATCGGGACGGGTTCTTCTTTTTGGTGACGCAAGATTTTCTTCATCGCCGTTCCATTGGGAAACGGTGGGTCGCCCGTCAGCAAGTAATAAAACGTGCAACCGAGGCTGTAGATGTCCCCACGGATGTCGACTCCGTCGGGATTCATGGCTTGTTCGGGAGACAGATAATCAGCGGTCCCGATCAGCGCCTTCGAGCCGCTCTGTGATGCTCCACACTCCGAATCGGATTTGGGTGGCCGCAAGGACGCCAACCCCCAGTCCAAAATCTTGACCGTGGAACCGACACGAAGACTGGAATTTGTGGCTTGGGCCTTGGTTGGTTGAATCGCCTTACCGGTCAAATACAGGTTGACCGGTTTGATGTCTCGGTGGATCAGATTTCGTTCGTGGGCGTGTTGCAGACCAAGGGCGGCCTGCCGAACGTAGTCGCAAGCCTCCACAGTGGGCAGGGCTCCGGCCAGCCGGACGTACTTGCCAAGGTCAGTGCCTTCGACGTATTCCAAGGCACAATAAAACGTGTCCGCGAATTCACCCACGTCGTAACACTGGACCACATTGGGGTGTTCCAGTGTAAACATGGCCTGCATTTCGTGGACGAATTGTTCGGAGGCTTCGGGAGTGACAAGTAATTCCGAGCGAATTACCTTGAGGGCCACGATCGACCCAGTATCGGTGTGTCGGGCTTTGAAGACGGTACTCTGACCACCCTGGCCCAATCGATCGAGAATGTGGTAGTTGCCGACGACCAAGTCCAGGCCGCGGCCGGCCAAAAGTTGATTGCTTTGATAAACGGTCAGCCACCCCCGTTGCATCATGATTCGCACAAGCGCACGGGCATCTACAAGGCGCCCCGGCTTCTGCTGGAGCACCATGTCGATCTGTTCGGGCGACAGCAGGTGCGTCTGCCGAAGAACGTCGATCAGTGCTATGTTGGATACGATCGTCATGTTAGGGGCCTGGAATGTAGGGCGGGTCATGGAGAAAACGAACTCCCCACCACAACCGGCGTGCGGATTACCTTCCCTCGCCTCCGACCTCGAGTCGCCCTGGCGAGTCCCAGGATGACTCTTGTTAGGTAGCATAGCTCACGTTTTTTCGCTCGGTGGCGAAAAAAATGAAAATCACATCAACACGGCACGAGGAACGACGACTGTGTGTCGCCGCCTCCGGGACCTCATTGGTACGACTACCAGCAGGCCGCTCTCGCTCCGAGCGTGTGGGAGGGCTGAGCCATTTCTCTGCATCGCGTGGTTGACGGGTTGGAAAGCCAATCACGAGTCTAAATTAAGTATGGATCAAAAAAATCGAAGAGGTGGCCGAAAATTAGGAACTCAAGGAGTTTCTTTGAAAATCCATCATTTTGGCTGCCCCAGCGCCTCGATCAGGCTCGCCACGTACTCCCCAATTTCCGCGATGATTTCCGACGATGAACGCGAGGAGTCTTCGAGTCGCCGGACGATCGCACTGCCGACGATCACGCCATCGACCGCATCTCGGAGCATCCGGACATGATCCGGCTTGCTCACTCCGAAACCCACACAGAGTGGAAGCTTCGTCTTCGTTCGCAGCCACGCGAGTTGCTCGAGCAGTTCCTGGGGTAATTGGTCGCGTTCGCCCGTGATGCCGGCCACACTCACGCAGTAGAGAAACCCCGTCGATGCCTGGGCTATTTCGGCAGCTCGTTCTTGGCGTGTTGTTGGCGTTACGAGTTGGATGAGTTTGAAGTCACGTTCTTGGCACAACTCTCGCAACGCGTCGGATTCTTCGAAAGGCAGGTCGGGGATAATGGCCCCGGCAAAGCCAGCGTCCTGGGCGACGTCCAAAAACTTCTCCGGTGAACGTCGATGAACCAGGGTGTAAGACACCATGCTCACGAGCGGCACCTGGACGGATTGGGTCCACTGCTTCGCCGCTTCAAACACATCGGCAATCCGTAATCCGCAGGACAGGGCTCGCGTGTAGGAAGCCTGAATAACACTGCCGTCGGCGATGGGGTCGCTATACGGCAATCCCACTTCGACGAGACTCGCCCCTCGTTCGGAGAGTTCTTCAAGGAGCTTTCCCGTTGTGGTCAGGTCCGGGTCTCCCGCCGTCACGAAAGGTATAAACGCTTTCTTCTTCTCGTTGCAGAGTTTCTCAAAAACGGCGTCGATGGGATTCATGGCGAGTACCACGGCGAATGGAAAGTATGAAAGCGAATGGATATTGTCGGTGAGTGGATTCCGTTCGTCAAGGAAGAGGGAAGAGAGCGACCGGAGAAGGAACAACGAATAGATGCTCGTTGTTGTTGCAGGTACACGCGACTCGCGGGTACCTGGGAAAATCCGCTCCAAACAAATGTACATGCGCGGCCCGCGTACCTACGAAATCGGACATCCAATTATTTCGCATTCCGAGCGTGCCGTGACTATTGTTTTAGATTGGGGAGTTCGTTGTCGCTCTGGTCTGTGGGTTTTCCTTGGTCTTGGGTCCTAGCGTCGTCAAGTTCCGAGTCCCAGGTCATACAAGGTGGGATTTCCGACACGGACGTCCATATAATAGTGCTGGCCTCGGGACATTCGCCGAGGCCATTTTCGTTCTGCTCAACATCCAACCTACTTCGAGGTTCATGAAGTATGCATTCTCCCTGGTCTTCGATCCCACACTTTTGGGTAATTACGGCGGGAATCCTTCTCTCACTGTGTTCGCCAGTTCCTGCCACATCCGACAAAACCAAACCCGACTCGAAAACCAAGCCAGAGGCCAAGGAGAAATCGCCCCCCAAGATTACGTCATCCCATTACCGCATCTATCGGGGAGACGGAACTCAGGTGACCGAAGATGGACTCTTGCGAGGGCTCGAAAAGGCTCAGGTCGTTTTCGTCGGCGAATCTCACGACGACCCAGTCGCTCACCAATTTCAAAAACTCCTCCTCGAAAAACTCCACGCCCAGCCCAAGAATCAATCGAATGACCTCGCATT
>CAYYUU010000573.1:0-5532 GCA_964474955.1 uncultured Alcaligenaceae bacterium
CCAACCATCAGCGGATTGACGTCCGTTTGTGCCAGCTCACCGAGGAACTCAACCCTCCATGGGTCGTCTGCGGTCCCTGATCCCGAAACGTGAACGTTGTCCTTGCCGACAATCGACTCCAAGGCGCTTTGGATGTTGATGACGGGCTCGTCATAGTCGAATGGCTGAGTTTCTGTTGTCTCGTTCTGAAATTCGAGGGACAGGGTGAACGTTCCGCTTGTAGCATCGCTATAGATCTGTTGGACTTCGCCGATCGCACCATCTTGTACCGTAGTGACAACAAATTGCGCCGGTCCTGTGGGGAGACTCTCGCCGCTATTCGAGAATCCTATCGAGACATCACCAATACCAGCCGTTTCCAGGAACTCGACTGTCCATGTTGTTTCGCCGCCATCTTGACTGATTCTCACCGATGTCTCGAAACCAGTCAGCAGTTCGAACACATTCTTGATTGTCGTTTGGTCAGCATCGAAGGCGATGAAGGCGACTTGATCTTCGTATTCCAGCGTCACCTGACCGCCGGTACCGTTGTGGACGATCCGACGAATTTCGTTCTGTCCAATGGCCGCGGTCTCGTCAACAAACACATTCACAGTTGCCGTCCCGCTATCGGTCGTGAGTGTCGGGACGTCTGCTGTAAAGAGCGCAACGGTGTCCCCCTGATCATTGGCTGTTTGCAGGAATTCCACTCGCCAAGTATTCGGAATCGGATTGTTATTGGCGTCTAGTGGGATGCTAACGCTGGTACTTAGCCCGATCAGATTACTCAGTGCTTCTTGGAACTCGATAGCTGTGGCATCATGTGCGATCGCATCAGTTGTCTGAGTCTCACTATTACTATCCGTGTAGGTCAACCTGAAGAACCCTGCCGTACCATCGTGCGAGACGACTTGCACCTCGTTGTTGTCCTCGTCGACAGGTGTTTCCTGGGTGACCGTGACGCTCGCGGCACTCAAGTCGGCCTTGGTGAGAGCGACCACACTCGGTGTGATCGTTTCGACTTCATCAGCACCGGAACCAAGGATCTCGGCCACCCAGGGATCACCCACGGGACCAGATCCGGTCACGGTCACTTGTTCGCCGAGCAACACTTGCAGAGCTTGAGCAACGTCTTCGGGTTCCGCATCGAAAGCAACCGGACTGGAGACAACTGTTTGTGCCACTCCGCTGACAATCGTGGTGCGTGTGAATTTGAAGCTGCCCGCCGTCGCCGCGTGAGAGATTTGCAAGATTTGATTTTGGCCAACTGCGGCTGGCTGCAATGTGGTGATGGTCACGTCGACGAGCCCGTTTGCATCGGTCAGGGCATAATGCCCCATGCCAGACGTATTCGCGGTGTTCGCGGTCAAATCGGGTATGTCACTACCGGTCTGGAAGGATACGTTCCATGGATGTGCTTCGGAGCCGAAACCGGAAACGCTGAACTGGGTCGACGAGTCAAGCTCGTTGAGCGCTGCTTCGACCTGCGCCGGTGTAGCGTCGTGCTCAAGAAGCTCCGTCATGTTACCGTCATAGCTGAGGGTGAACGAACCGCGGACGCCATTGTGATACAACGTCTGAGCTGTCCCATCGGTGCCGTAGGTGAAGGTCGCCTCGCTGCCATCGGATTGCTCGAGGCCGGCGAAATCGTCTGCGTCGATCATCCCGGTACCAACACCAAATCCAGGAATCAAATCCTCCAAGGCCGCCGACGGATTGTTAAATGTAACGGTCCAAGATTGCGAGCCATTCGGATCGACAGTCACATCGATCGGGATTGGTTGGTTGTCCCTGTCCACGAGCTGCAGTAATTCCATTGCAGTCTCGATGTCACCGGCTGCCGCGTTGAAGGCCAATGCGGCGGTTGTCTGACCACCAAGCAAAATAGCGAATGACCCGGAATCAGCATCATGACTGAAGGTGCGCACGTGGGGCGAGTTGGGGTCATACTCAGAAACAGAAATCGTCACGATTTTCTTCGATCCGTTTGTGAGTCCGACGAAGGCGTCGAACAAGCCAACGATCTGATTGACGTTTCGCACTGTTTCGGTGATGTCATTCACTTCGAACGTGCTGTCTGATTCTCCCAGATCGATGGTCACGTCGGTGATCCCAATAAGATCTTCTTCGACGGTGACCTGGTCGCCACCACCTGCGGCATCGATCCAGAACGACTCAAGACCGGTCGCTTCGACTCGTGGACTGTCACCATCGGACCATTGAATGACAACATTGTCGCTTGTTGGAGTGGAGGCATTGATGATCTCAGCGGTATCGATCCCGGTGACTACAAGACCATCGCTGCTTCCGTCGCCCCCATCGAGCGTAAAGTCTTCGCCATCGCCAGCTTCTCTGCTCCAGTGGATGACGTCACTGTCCGCCTCGCCATGCACGATGTCAGCGCCCTGGTCGCCGCTCAGATTGTCCTCGCCGTCGCCACCAAAGAGTTGATCGTCACCCGGACCGCCAAAGACGCGGTCGTTGTCGGCGCCGGCGTAGATGATATCGGCACCTGTGATGCTAGCGACATCTGGATCGTCCGCCGCTGCATCTCCGCGAATGAGATCGACACCCGCACCGCCAAAGATCAGGTCGTCGCCTGCCTCGGCGATGATGACATCACCGCCAGTTTGCACACCGGTAGTCCGGTCTATGAACGCCACTTCATCGCCACCAAAGATGACGTCACGACCGTCTGAAGTCCTGATCCGATCCTTCCCGCCCTCATTCGTCCCGAGTGCGGTGATACCGCCACTCTGGACAATTGAGATAATATCCGTAGTCGACGTGGAGAAGTTAAACGGGAGTGCGGCGAGGTCGAGGATTTCTGTACCTGCGGAGTTTTGTACCTGATCGCCAAAGACGATGTCGTCGCCTTTGCCGCTGTGAATGTTGTCGTTGCCGGCACCTCCAAAAATCAAATCGCTGAAAATGGTCCCTTGGAGATCGTCGTCACCTTCATCACCTCGAATCAAGACGAGGCCACCCGCAGAGTCAACCTCAATGACGTCGTCCCCCGTCCCACCAATCACCGTCACGTCACCGCCAGCGGACTTCACTTTGACAGTATCTTCGTCAGCTTTCGAGTCGATCGTCACGTTGGCATTTGCTGACGTGACAGTGATTTGGTCCACGTCAAAACCACCATCAATTGTTAGATTGCCGGAGGCGCCTTCGACTGTCACTCGGTTCTTGCCGTTACCCAGATCGATGTTGACGGTTCCAGTCGCGGCCACAACATCAACGATGTCGTCCTCGCTGCCAGCGGCGATGAGCACATTTCCGCCCGCGGAAACGGAAATTCGATCGGCCCCGTCGTTACCGGAGAGATCCAGATCCTGGGTGATTTTTTCACCGATGGTTATGTTGTCATTGCCCGATCCACCGTACCCGACGATTTTGGTGATCGAGGATGGATTCTCAAAATCCTGCGTAAAACCAAAGGCCGCGACACGGATGACTTCTGTGCCGTCGTTGTCATCAGCATCGACAAACGTCACCGAAAAGGTCTCATCGGTGACGTCCGTATCCCTGTTCCGCAGATTCACGTTGGGACCCATGCCGAGTGTCAAGATTCCGTTGTCTAATTCGGCGAGCATCGGAGGCTCTTGAGTGACTCCGAGAGCTTGGATCGGGCAGTGATAATCGAAGCTTGCGATCGTTTCGCGAAGGAATTCAAAGGTCTTGTCGAAGATCGTGATCTTGGAGAAACCGAGGTTGAGTCCGATCCACAGGAATGCATCGAGGAAGACATCGAGTTCACCGTGGGCGTCGAACAGACATTCCGGATGAGTCGTGAGAATATCGAAAAGCTGATCCGGCCGCAGGACGCCGTAGTCCGGATCGTTCGGATCGCTGACGAAGTTGTGCAGGTTGAGGTTCAGGATTCCCTGCAGACCACCTTCTACTCCCGCTTCGACCAAGCCAGCTACCCCAACGTCTGCACCGGCATCAATTGTCAGCGTGAAAGTGAGTTCAGAGTTGTCCACTCCATTCGAAACGATGTCTTGAAGGAAGAAGCCTTCGAACAGGGCACAGACGTACGTATTGCCGCTGTTAATGAACTCTTCGATGCCCTTGGAGTCATAGCCAAAAGTGAAGTCAACGATGATGTCAAACGCGCCGCCGAAGAATGCGTTGAGCCCTGGGAAGATCGGGTACGATTCGCGCATGTTGAAACCGAGGTCGAGTGGGGGCATATCCCATTCGAAGAAAGTGATGTCCGAGAAGTCGCCGGAGATCAACTTGAAGATGGAACTGGGGCTGGTCAGGAACGGAAGTTTGATGCCGGAGTTTTTCAGTTTACTGATGATCCCTCCGAGGCCCGAACCGCTGCTTCCACTCTTCTGGTCGTTCTGAGCAATGGATTGATTGAACATGGAGTCATTGAAGCCGGTAGCGCTTCCCTGCAGCGCACCTGGTGTGTCGGCGGCATCCGACAATTTGACGTCGTCCTGGCGCACGTCGTGATCCGTCCCACCGACCTTGAAATCACCGAAGGTAATCTTCGAGCCGCCCGAGGTGTCGAGGTTGCCGACGGCCTCAATGACAGTGATGATCGTCTCAACGGCGCCGAAGAACGGCTTCGAACTGCCGCCGCCAAGCGCTTCCGCGAGGGTAAGAAATGACAGAGAGTTGTCGTTCGCCAGTTCGCTGACGACGGGAATCGGTGTGGAGAGGATCTTCAGGATGGGCATGATCAGATCAAGCGCCTGCTGGATCTTGCCCAGCGCTCCACCGGTAATGCCGTGCAGAAAGCTTCCAACGTCCAGTGCGACATTCTTAAACTCAAAGTCCGGGGCTCCGCCAAAGGACTTCTTGCCGCTCTTTGGATCCGCCGGTGCACCTGAGCCAACGCCAAACACTTGGTTGTAGACCAGTTCGCCCTCGACTCGCGGCAGTGCCGTGGAACTGCCGATACCGATGTCAAAACTGAAGTTGACGTCGGCCTTGCCTTCGAACCCGGCATTGAAGATGTTCTTGCGGTTATCCGTGCCGTTGTTGGATTCGGGACCGTCAGCGAATATTTCGCTGAGCGTCAGTCGATCGTTCACTACGCCGTCCGCGCCAGCGCTTGTGTCAACCATATCGATGTAGAAGCGGCCAAGTATCCCGCTACCGATGGGGTTGCCCTGAAAGTCTTGAACGCCCAGGTCCTTGATGTCGAGTTCTAGGCCAGCGATCTCCGCCTTGGCTTCGAAACCGCGACTAACCGTCGCTTCGAGGTCTAACTCCAACTCACCCGGACTGGATGTGTCGAAGTAGAAGCCATCGGTCAGACTCAGCCCAAAACCGAAGGAGAAGTTGTAGCTGATGTCCAGAATGATGGTGTCGTCCTCGGAGAACTCGAGTTCGAATCCAGGCACCGCCTCCTTGAAGTTGATTGGAATCTCGACCTTCGCCAGATCACCAGCAATCTGCACGTTGAATTGCACAAAATCATTATCCCCCGTGACAAGAATGTCGTTGGCGTCGATCTGACCATCGCCGTTGACGTCTGGCAAAATCTTCAAAAGGCCGTGGAAGATTTCGAACAAGCCGCCACGAACGACG
>CAYYUU010000574.1:0-5531 GCA_964474955.1 uncultured Alcaligenaceae bacterium
TTGCGGCCCCACACTTCAAAGACATCCTCTACATGTTTCCGCGAACGGGCATTGCCTTCACGACACACGACTCTACTGTAGGCATTCTCGACCTTGGCTTCGCCGGCTTCGAGTTGCCGCACCGTGGCCAGAATTCCTTCGAGCATGTCCACTGGTTCGAAACCGGTAATGACGATCGGAATCTTGTGTCGCTCAACAATCGGCTCGTACTCGGCGAAACCCATGACCGTGCACACATGACCGGGTCCCAAAAAGCCTTGCACACAATTGTCGGGAGAGTCCAACAGAGAGGTGATGACCGGAGGAACCAGCACATGAGAAACTAAAACGCTGAAGTTCGTCAGTCCGCGTTTTTGGGCCATCCAAACGGCCATCGCATTGGCCGGAGCGGTCGTCTCAAAACCGATGGCGAAAAAGACAACGCGGCGTGTCGGATTCGCGGCGGCAAGGTTCACAGCGTCGAGCGGGGAATAGACCACGCGGACATCACTCCCTTGCGACTTGAGAGTGAGAAGATCGCTTTGGGAACCGGGAACTCGCAACATATCGCCGAACGAGCAGAAGATGACGTCGTCGTGGGAGGCAATAGCATGCGCCCGATCAATCTGTTCCAGCGCCGTCACACAGACCGGACAACCGGGACCATGTACGAGTTGGAGATCTTTGGGTAATAGTTTGTCCAACCCATAGCGAATAATACTGTGTGTCTGGCCCCCACAAACTTCCATGAGCGTCCAAGGTCGCGTCACAGTCCGGTCGATGGCTTGAAAGAGCCGACGTGCGGTTTCCGGGTCGCGATATTCGTCAAGATATTTCATGGAGTTCGCTCCTGTAATTCGTCGAGTTGATTGAGTTCCGCGAGTAATTCGAACACTCGTTGGGCCTCTTGCTCGTCGATGCGAGATAGTGCGAACCCCACATGAACTAACACATACTCACCTGGCTGGGCTTCCGGGACGTGTTCCAAGCACGCATGCCTGCAGACCCCTCCAAAATCAATCTTTCCCATCAGCACGCCGTGTTCTTCGTACGTCTCAATCAGTTTACCGGGGATGCCCAAACACATATATAGAAGCCTCGTTCTGGAGCGGAACGCAGAAATCGAAAACGGAATGTCTTTGTGTTCGTGATGTGATCCGGGGAGCATATTCCGACTGCTTCGATAATCGTCTGTCACCTAGCGAGCCGGAGAATTATTTGCATTATTCCCACTGTAGTCGAAGACGTCGCTTCGCTCAACGCTTAACTTCGACTCATCAACAATGGACTCTTTTCGCAAACCCATGCACGAACGTTCGGGCGAATCGGAATCGGGGTTTGGGCCTGGTAGCCTTTGTCTGTCCGAAAGGCAACTTTCCAAAACGTATTTTCAAACACGGCTCTCATTAAGCCGACTGTTCGCCACGCGAATCTACAATTTCCCAGTGAACCAATCCGCCATGAAAAAAGCCCACCAAACGGAGCCGTTTGGTGGGCTTCAGGACCGAGGAAGTGAGGATCAACGAAAACCCATCGAGCCATTGAACGTTGGCAAGGTATCGAGGCGATTCTTAGTAGCGGACTTCGATGCTACCCACCAACCCGTCGAATACCAACGTGTCGTTGAAGTTGTCTCCGTTATGGGTGAAGTTCGGATTCGTTCCGGCTCCCTGGATGGAGTTCGTCAGACTGGGTTGTGTGATTGTGTTGAACCAGGCGGCGACGTAGTAACCACCGGAGACTCGAACACGACCTTTGGGGCTGACCCAACCGACACCGACTTCCAGCTCCGTGATCGGGACGATCCGGTCGTCTCCAATTTCCGTTATTCCTTCGACTCCGGCGTCGGCGTCGAGTTGTTGCCACTTCGCCCCGAAGTGTCCGGCGAGCAAACTGAGCATGCCACGACCGTAGACAAACACACCACATTTGGTGTAATAGCCGCCGTCCAAGCCAAGTCGAGGACCGCCACCATCGAAGTCGATCGTTGATCGCACAGTCCTGGCTCCAAGACCCGTGCCAACCACTTCCAAATCCTGGTCGAGGTGAGCGTAACGACCACCAACCAAGTAATCCAGATATCCGCGGCATCCTTTATACAGTGAACCGCGGAAGTGGCCGTCCGCAATTAGGAAGTCGATGTCGTAGCGGCTCGTGAGGGCCATGGCGTTGCCTTCCTGCAAGGGTGTCTGCGGCAAAAGCAAGAAGTTCCGGAAGGACGTGCCCTCCGGAGCCTGAAAACTCCCCGTTGTGTTGCTTTGGAACCACCAGAACGTTCCTTCGATGGAGGAGAACTCGTTGATGTGGTAACTCCCTCCGGCGCGAAACGCCGGGGCATAATCGGGGTCGGCGACGGCGACGCTGCCAATTCCCGTGGCTGCTGCGGTGTCGCCGTTGAATGGCTGTCCCAGCGGAACGTCGGCATCTCGTGCCGTGAGGTACAAGAATGAGCCGTGAACCCCGAATTTCTGCCACCAGCGCGGCTTGCTTCGTTTCTTGGGAGCCGGGCAAGTCTCGCACGCGGGGACACAAGCCTCTTCACAGCCGCCGTCGGGGCACGACAACTCGGGATAGCTTGGGGCGATTTCTTCCAGAACTCCCAGGTTCCCTTGTAGGTGATGTTGTGGGTGATGCTGCGGGCGAGCCGGTTGGTGGGACGAAGTGATTGGGTCCGGAATGCGGGGCTCGTCTGTGATGATCTCTTCCGGGGGAGCGGTGGCAGTGCTCACCTGGCGAGTCGGAGATTCCTTCTCGGCGTTGCGGCCAACGAGCCGACCGAGGAAACTTCCCTTCGAGTGAGGCTGTGGTTGCTTCGACGTGTTCCGGTAATACGGATTCTCGCCGGACACTGGTCCTCGTGGTGGCAAGTACCCAATCGGCCTTGGGTGGTGATAGGAATATGGCCGCGGAACGGGGTAAGCCGCGACAGGCATGCGGTAGTAAGGATGAGGATACTGAGGCCGGTAATACCCATTGTAGTATTGTGCCGCAGTATGCTGGTTGTGTGGGGGATAATACTGAGCTTCGACTGCTTGCGTTGTCCAAGCAATCATGATTATGGCGAGTAGGCTCAACCTCTTCATGAGATGTTTCTCCACGATCCTGTGGTGCGTGATAGCGTCTGTTGTTTCCTCTGCCGGTTGAATTTCTCCAGTTGTCCGCGGAAGGCCGGGGCCTTCTACCTCCTTGTGGATCAAGAAGACCGGAGCGAAGAGCCAGACAGAAATTCGTGACGCATCCGGCGTCCTGCAGTTTTCAACACCGACCAGTTGGAAAATAGAAGTAGCAGCAAGGTGATACAGGAAACGAGACAAGAAGTGTCGATCGTCCGCCTTGACCTCTTTGCGAAATCCTTTCGATGTTGGTCGTTGTCATGAATGTTATCGGGCGGTGAATCTAGCCAGAGTGAGATGGATTGGGTCGCAGAAAAGGAATCGAGTGCTCATTATTCTCAACGCTTGCAAAACAACACTTACTGAGGTTTTGCAGGCTAATTCGAAAGCTCGAGTTAGTTGAGAACACACGGATGTAAGGGTCGCAACGACTTGAGATCCTGCTCTCCTGCCAACGACCAAATCAAACCTTTCCACATTTCGCGTGCCAGACCGGTGACGGTCATCGAAGCACCTGAATCCAAATTACAATTCTGGATGTGCAGAGCAGTGATCATATGAATATATATTATGAGAGTATTTCTTCTCCGGAAAACTTCACACCAATTCCATTTTAATAAAAATACACCACTGCACGTGGTACCATGTATTGTGTGAATTAGTTTTTTCACAAGCGACCAACTCGTCTCTCCTGACATTCTTCTTAACATTAGTATTCCTGATCGCGTGGCCAAGTTGATCCGGAAGGGGATTTCGCGGTTTTCGGCCTCGTATCTTCACTCTCCCTCTTTGATTTCTTGCCCAGGATTGAATTTTGGAGGCTCGCTGCGTCTTCGCTGCCACCCGAACATTGACTTCACAACAACTGAACTTCTTTCCTTTCCCCGAGCGTGGTCTGAGTGAGCAGGCTTCTTTTGCTTTCGTTGGCTTTGCAACCAAGGGCTGTGGGCAGGAATCATTTCTGATCGAAGAGGCCGACCTTTGGGTCGTGGACGGAGTTGGGAAGGCGAGGGGAAAACTCCTGGAATGTTGGAAAGCCGAAACGCGTCGTCCGAAGCTAACGCGAGCAGGAATTCTCGGCGCTCTCTCTTCGGATCGGATTCCATATTTTTTCTCATTGTCTTTGGAAAAGGAAATCTAGTCGTGTCTATGCAACCCTCTCCATTCAAGAAAACCCGGTTCGGGTTTACCTTGATCGAACTCCTCGTTGTGATTGCCATCATCGCAGTCTTGATCGGCCTATTGTTGCCAGCCGTTCAGAAGGTTCGTGAGGCAGCCTCCCGAGCGGAATGCCAGAACAATCTGAAGCAAATCGGCCTTGCCGTCCACGACTTCCATGACAGGCATCGGGCTCTTCCCCAAATTGGAAACGATTGGTATCGTGGTCCTGGTTACGACTCCACGGGCAACGTTCTCGCCCCCCACTTGCAAACGGCTGGCTGGGCGTTCCAGATTCTGCCCTTCCTGGAACAAGGTAACTTGCACCAACCAATGACCGGCGGCAATGTCATCAACTTTGACAGCGACTGGATCGGTCCGGATGGTAAGGGGTATTTCTTCCACCACACAAACTCTACGCCTTTGCGTGAAGTTGTCCTCAAAGTCTACCTTTGCCCTTCCCGGAGCCGGCCTCAGTTGATCGACGGCGTGTCCGTGATGGACTATTGTGCCGTGGGTGCCGGGGAAAACAACTGGTACAACCGTTCGGATGTTGCCAACATTGCAAATGGTTGGTGGTGGGAGGCTGGTCATGGAATGTTTAACAGGCGAGACCAAAACGGTGCCTCCCTGCGTTCTTTGAACTCGATCCCCGATGGCACTTCCAACACCATGATGGTCAGCGAAGGGGCCCTACGCCTCCGTGATTACGGACGAAGAACTTGGTATCACGACTGGGGTTTCTACGGCGGGCGAGACCCGGATAATGTGCGAAATACGATCAACAATAGAGCGAACCGTCCGCAGTCCTGCCCCAACCCAGCCAAAGACTTTGACGAGTGGGATGGCTTGGAAAACTGTGAGTACGGCTTCGGGTCTGCTCACGCAGGTGGCATCAATGCGGTCATGGGCGATGGCTCTGTTCGGACTGTGAACTACAACGTGGACTGGTTAACGTTCCATGCCCTGGGTAGTGTCCAGGACGGCTTGGCCCAAAGCGGCCAGTAAATCACGCGGCGGAAACGTAGGAACGGGAAAATAGATCAGTCCCCGCTTCGGAAGTACACGCGAGCCGCGTGGGCCTCCGACAAACATCGAAAAACCGAAAGCACCAAGGATCGCCGCGAAAACAAGTTCCTTTGTTGGAGCGTAGGACAGGTTTGTAACCTGTCCAAGCAATCACGGGACAGGCTACAAACCTGTCCTACGCTCCAAAATCCCAAACGCAGATCTCGGGAACTTATTTTCGCAGCGATCCGAAGGTTCATTTTTCTGAGAGTT
>CAYYUU010000575.1:0-5519 GCA_964474955.1 uncultured Alcaligenaceae bacterium
ACTGGCGAGAATTCTGTTCTCATGCGGCGGTTTGCCAAATTCTTCTTTGTAGAGGGTTGGATCGTTAAGCAACCGACACAGCGCGGGAATAAGTTGATCCGCATTCGGCCCCATCCATTCAAAGACTTCGGGGACCCGAACCCAGTGTGCCCTTTCGTCACCACGCTCTTCGAGCCAATCTGCGAAAATTAACCGAGGAGCTTCGTTCGTCGGATTCTTCTGAATTTCTTCGAGGAATCTCCACTCTTCACTGCTCATAATTCTATCTCCGGATAACTGTTTCTCAATCCGTGCAAGGAGGCAAGGCGACACGAGTTTGGTCCCTACGTTTCGATGCGGGCTATAGTCAAATCATCGACTGGTTCTACAAGCTCCAAGTGATGAAGGATACTCCCGACATGGAGACTCGTTTAGGCAAGCGGGCACCACGGTATGCTGGAGTTCTACTTGTCGGTCGGGATCAGCATCTCCAAAGCGGTGAAAGAGGGCGGCTCCAATGGCGGGCGGATCACGTCCTGGTCAATTCCAAACACATCGTCTGCATGACTTACGATCAACTCCTTCGAGATTTGCAGTTTTTCCTTTCGCGATGGCCTGAGACCAAGAACACCCACGAATAACACTCCGTTTTTCCCTTCCATAGTTCACACTTCTGTGGCGAAATAGATTGCACTTCCAGATATTCGTACACCAAGACACGAGGGATCGATGCGCCACTTTCTTTTGGGCATAGCATTATTTGTCACCATCATGACAGCCGGAGTTGCCACGGCGGAACAGAAACCCGCGAGACGTCCGAACGTCATCCTCTTCTTCTCGGACGATCAGGGAAGTTTAGACGTCGGGTGTTACGGAGCGAAAGATTTGAAGACTCCGCACCTCGACAAGCTCGCCAAACGAGGCGTGCGGTTCACACAGTTCTACGTTGCGGCTCCGGTGTGTTCGCCGTCGCGGGCTGCGTTGATCACCGGTTGTTATCCGCAACGTGCGGGTGTGCCTGGCAATGTCTCGTCGCGACCGAATCACGGAGGCATGCCGAATGCCGAATTCACCATCGCCGAAGTCCTCAAGACTTTGGGATATCGCACTGGCATCGTCGGTAAGTGGCACCTCGGAACCGACAACAAGAGCGACCCGCAAGCCCAGGGCTTCGACCATTTCTTCGGCCACAAGGCCGGTTGTATCGATAACTACTCGCACTTCTTTTACTGGAGTGGTCCGCCGATTCACGACCTCTATCGGAACCGCAAGGAAATCCATCACGAAGGTAAATACTTCACCGACATGGTCGTCGACGAGTCGCAAAAATTCATCACGAAGAACAAGGAAAACCCGTTCTTTTTATATGTGCCGTTCAACATTCCGCACTATCCGCTCCAGGCTCCGGCCAAGTTTCGAGCCATGTACAAAGACCTGAAAGAGCCACGCCGCGCTTACGCGGCCATGATTTCAACGCTCGATGACGCCGTCGGACGGATTCTTGCGAAGGTCGACGAACTCGAGCTCGCGGACGACACCATCGTGATTTTCTTGAGCGACCACGGGCACTCAACGGAAGAACGCAACAACTTCGGCGGCGGATTTTGTGGGGTGTTGCGAGGAGCCAAGTTCAGCTTGTTCGAGGGCGGCGTGCGTGTGCCTTGCATCATCAGTTGGCCAAAGCATTTGCCGAAAGACCAAACGCGCAATCAACCGTGTATGAGCATCGTCATCCTGCCGACGATTGCGGAACTGTGTGGGGCGAAACTTCCGAAACGAAAGATCGATGGGAAATCACTTGTGCCGGTCCTCAACTCCTCGAAGGCGAAGGCCCCGCGAAAAGTCTTGCACTGGAAACTTGGCCAACAGTGGGCCATCCGGGAGGGAGATTGGAAACTCGTCGTGAACCCGAGCCCAACGAACCGCGGAGTGAAGATCCGTCCGCAAGATCGGATTTTTCTGAGCAACTTGGCGAACGATCCGGGCGAACGAAATAACGTCGCGAAGGCGAATCCTGAGGTTGTGCGTCGGCTGACGCAGTTGCATCAAGCGTGGGCAAAGACGTTGAAGCGGGAAGAGTAGGCCTCCGTCACCCTTCCAAATCGTTCCGAATCTTCTCGGCCACTCCCTCCCAAATCTGGGCAATCACGTTCTGGGCGGCTCCTTCGATCAAGCCCTTCGGAACCGCCTTCAGGAGCCCGCCGAGCTTCGTGATTTCGGCGGCCCAGTGGACCTTCGTGCCGCCCGACTCGGTATTCTCGAACATCAGCGTCGAGAGAATTTCGTTGCTGATCCCGACGCCTTTGCCGCCCATTTTGTATTGCAGGAGTTTTTCCGCCTCGGCCTGGACTCGCTCGATGTTGACGTTCAGAGTGGCTGACGCGAACGAGAACGACGGTTTGACTTTGCACGCGGCGCTGGTCTCCGTCACGTCTTTGAAGTCCTTCGCGTCTGGAATGCAGTACACCAAATAATTCAAGTCGCTGAGCCTGGGCCAGAGTGTCGCAATGTTCTGTGCAAATTCCATATCGCCTTCAAACTTCATGATGTTTCTTCCTTCCAATGGTGCTTGCACGTGGCAATGGGATTGCCTACGATGCCGAATTAGCTTTCTTTTCGATTATAAGCGTTCCGGGCGCGATTCCGCACCCACCACGCCAAGGATTGTATTTTCTGACGCACCCACGACTCGAAACAACCATGAACGAATCACCCCAAGTGTTGAGCGCCGGGATCATCGTGGCCGACCACGTATGCAATCCGATTTCCCACATGCCCGCTGCCGGCGAGCTGGTCAAGACCGATCGAATGTTGTTGACGCTCGGTGGATGCGCTGCGAATGCTGCCGTCGATCTCGCCAAGATGGACGTCCTGTCTACAGTAGTCGGTCGAGTCGGCGACGACATCTTTGGGCGCGTCATGCGGGACCTGCTCTCCGAAACCGGACTCGACGCGTCTGGGTTGATCGTAACCGAAGGAGCCGAGACGAGCCAAACGCTTATCGTCAACGTCGCCGGAGAAGATCGTCGATTCGTTCATTCGTTCGGAGCCAACGCCGAATTCCAGGCCCACGACATTCCGCTTGAGAACATCGAACGATATCGCGTTCTTTACCTCGGTGGCTATCTAGCCATGCCGAAGTTGGCTCAAGCCGAGTTGGTGGAAGTCTTCCGCGCCGCCCAACGAGCCAACGTCCGAACGGTTCTTGACGTGGTCGTCCCTGGTCCCGGTGAATACTTGTCCCATCTCTCAGAATTGTTGCCCCATGTCGACGTGTTCTTGCCAAACGATTGGGAAGCGGGTCTCATCTGCGGCGAACCAGACCCCATCCGACAAGCCGAGTTCTTCCTCAAACTCGGTGCCAAAACGGTCGTCATTACGATGGGAGAGAAGGGCTCTGTGTTGGCCCAATCGGATTTGAAACTCCGGGCCGGAGGGTTTTTGATGGAATATGTCGACGGCAGCGGTGGAGGCGATGCGTTCGATGCAGGATTCATCTACGGTCTACTGAACGACCTGTCGCCCGAAGATTGCCTGCGTGTCGCGAGTGCCCTTGGCGCGAGTTGTGTTCGGGCGATTGGGACCACGCCGGGTGTGTTTACGAAGGCCGAATGCGAAGAGTTCCTGCGGCAGAATTCGTTGACGGTTGTCAAGCTGTAGGGTGTGACAAACGCAGCGTAGGCACACCAACAACAGGGAACAGAAAGATAAAAGACAAGGTGTGACGAGGAGCTTGCGACGATGGCACACCCTACCATAAACCAACTACGCCCCCTTATCTTCTTCTCGACAGAGTCCCGTCTGCTCTTCTTGAATTCCTGTGCTCGGCTCTGGATCAGGAGTCGGAGCCGACATTTGCTGCTTCTGGTCATCAACTGCACCGACCTTGGAATGCTCGATTTCCTCCAACAGTCGCTTCTCCTTGTAACGGGTGACGGCGATTCCTCCTCCCAGGCAAAGGACAAACCCAACGACACCACTCAGTCGTATTCCCAGATCATCACCCGGATCTTTGCCGAAGGTCGTCAGGGCTGCAAACACAAGAACGCCAAAGGTCTGGCCAAACTTCTGCAGGAAGGTGCGGGCTGCGAAAAACATCGCTTCTTTGGATTGTCCAGTGCGCCGCTTGTCGTGTTCGACGATGTCAGCCAATATTGTGGGCAAGAGAACGCCCAGAAAGGACAACGGAACAGAATAGAGCGAGACCAACATATACGCCTGTAAGAACTTCGGAATCGGGTAGCCGCCCAGGAAGCAGACCCCCAGGAAGATCACACTTACCATCCACAAAGAGCCAATCAACAAGATCTTTTTACCCAACCACTGCGCCAACCAACGGACCACTGGGTAGAACGCGAGGGAGAGAATCACCATCACAGTCAAAAGACTGCCCACCAATCCCACTTGATGTCACAGCAAGACTGTCACGTAATACAACAGAGCCGTCTTAATGATAGACAGGCCCATCAAGAAACAAAAATCTCCCACGGCGTAAAACCGAAAGTAGGAGTTGCGGAGAATTTGCGACAGAGAACTCCACAAAGGAGGGGTGTGCGTGGGAGCCTCGCAGTACCGTTTTTCATCGATGGTCAGGCTGGGTATTAACATCAGGATGCACGCAAGGCCCCCGAGGATCGCCACAGCTCCTTGCAATGCCGACAGTCGGTTGAGTGAAGGAAAAATAGATTGTAGCCCGTTTGCCAGGAGTGGCGTTTGTGCTGCCACCATGATGCCAAGAACGAAGGTAATGGAAATCCAAGTCGAAAGATTGAGACGTCCCTCGACTGTGCGTCCCAATTCCGGGATCAAAGCGAAGAAAGGAGTCAGATAGAAGGTGAACGAGATGTAGAAGAGAGCTTGTGTGACAAAGAGCCATATGATGTTGGTGGTACTCGTTTCACGAGTGAGCGGCACAAACATCAGAACGAAAAATAACGCGCTGGGAAACGCGGCCTTGAACAAAAAAGGAATACGTCGGCCTCGCGGATTTGTGGAACGGTCGCTCCAGTTTGCAATGAGCGGGTCGGTCACTGCATCGACGAGTCGGCCGGAAGCAGCAATCAACGTAATGACGTTCAGAACTCCAAGAAATGTAACCTGGGTAATCAAGAAGGGAAGGCCAGCGTCTTTGGGCGGCAAGTAAAAATAAACCAACATTAAGCTGACAATGTTGACCAGAATCGAGGCCCCTAACTGTCCCAGTGCATAACTAATTTGAAGTTTCAACGGTAACGATGGTTTTGTGTCCATTATTCTTATTTCCACCAAGACTGAAGGCTCAACTCAGGTCCAGAAGTGCAGGCATCCAGATAGCTAAACCGCCGATGGCGAACATCAAGCAAGTCATGTCAACCAGGTTCAATATGCACGACCGGATGTTGAGCAACGCGATGTAGCCTTGGAGCTCCGCTTATGAACGGCTGGAGTGTTGTTTGGCTCGTTTTGTTTATCCATTCGTCCGCGCAGCAGTTCCTTAAGGATTCACAACGACATCCCCAAGAGAGTCCGGGAGAGGCATCACAGCGCAGAATGCTCACCTC
>CAYYUU010000576.1:0-5517 GCA_964474955.1 uncultured Alcaligenaceae bacterium
GAATTCGATCGGCCCCTTGCGTTGAAGGTTTTGCGAGACAGTCACGAAAACCGCGCCGAGCAACAGGACCGGTTTTTCGAAGAAGCGAGGATCACGGCCCAACTCCAACATCCGGGAATTCCTCCGGTCTATGAACAGGGGTACCTCGAAGACCGCCGACCGTTCTTTGCCATGAAGCTCATCGAAGGCAAGACGCTTTCAAAGCTCCTGCGACAACGGGCGTCCTTGTCGGACGATTTGCCTCGGTTCCTGGGAGTGTTCGAGCACATTTGTCAAACCGTCGCGTTTGCCCATTCGCTCGGCATCATCCACCGGGATCTCAAGCCGTTGAACGTCATGGTGGGGGCTTTCGGAGAAGTCCAGGTCATGGACTGGGGACTGGCGAAACGAATCCGACCGACCGAATCGGGACAAGACAAAAACGAGATGCCCCACAAACGGACGATCAACGTGGGCCCGACTCTTCAAGGAAGTGTCTCCCCGGAGGCCTCCCATGCGGGCCACCGGGACGGCTTAACGCCCAAGCCGCACGGCCAACTCACGGTCGAATATGTTTCGGATGCATCCGAGCACGAGAACCCCAGGTCGGGCACACCCGTGCCGCCGCAAATCGATCCATTCGGCACGAAAATCGGTTCGGTGCTCGGCACGCCGGGCTACATGGCTCCGGAACAGGCCCGCGGAGAGATCGGCAACCTCGACGAACGCTGCGACGTCTTTGGGCTCGGGGCGATCCTTTGCCAAATCTTGACGGGACAACCGGCGTTCGCCGGAACCGACACCAATCAGGTCATGAAGCTCGCAAATCGTGGTGACTTGTCGGAGGCTTACGAGCGATTGGATGCTTCCGACGCGGACGCCGAGTTGGTCGCCCTCGCGAAGCGACTAGTGGCTGCTCGCAAAGAGGACCGACCGGCCAACGCGTCGGTCGTTGCTCAGGCCATTTCGGAGTACCAGGAACAAGTCCAACAACGACTCCAACTAGCCCAACTCGCCAAGGCCGCCGCCGAATCGCGCGCCGCCGAGGAAGAAAAGCTGCGTGGCGTCGAACGGCAAAAACGCCAAGCCGAACGCCAACGCAACCAGCTGTGGTTGTCGTTGGCCCTCATGTTGGTCGTGTGCTGTGTCGTCGGCGGTTTGGTCTGGTCCCGTTACCAACGTCTCCACCTCGAACGCGAACGCGAGCAAGCTCGCCAAGCCACCGAAGAAGAACAAAGGGAAACCAAGAGGAAGCTCAAGGCCGAGTACCTCAACGCGAAAATTCAAAACGCCTTGGAAAATGCAGAACTGCGTCGACAAAAACTATATGCCCAACTCAACGACCCAACTAAGTTCCACGTCTTATTGAGTCAGCCAACAAGATGGCGGGCAACCCTGGACAAGGCCACGACTCTCTACAACGAAGCACGCTCGTTGGCCAGAAGTGACCCAAAACTCGTCGCGGACGCCGCAAGCGCAAAGTTGGATCAACTCAAGCGGGAGATGGAGAACGACGAACGACATTACAACATAGCCAGCGACCTCAGCAACCTTCGTCTCCGGGAGTTCCTTGTGGCGATACGCAAAGGAAATCGGCAAACCCAACGGGCCCTCTCGTCTCGACAACTCGCCGCGGAATATCGCACCTTGTTTGAACGAGAAGGATTGGTCGTCGAGGACGAGGACACGATCGAAACGATTGCCAACTCGCCGATCCGTTTGGTGTGGGTCGCGGCCGTCGATCATTGGGCCATGCAGGTGACCAGCAAGGCTCTTGGGGATCGGTTGATGCACATCTCGCGGACGGTCGACTCCGACCAGTGGAGGAACAAAGTCCGCGACACCGATAAATGGGGCAAGGCCGACGAACTCCGCGAGTTGGAGTTGGAAGTCGAGACCGAAAAACAGTCGCCCCAAGCCCTCTTGTTGTTCGCGGCCCTATCGGAAGCTGCCCAACTCGACCCAAAGCCATTGCTGCGAAAGGCCCTTCGACATCATAGAAAAGACATCTTGATCCACATGGCTCTGGCCGACGCCGAGACAGACAACAAGAAAAAGATCGGACACTACGAGACGGCCTTGGCGCTCGACGTGAACAACCTGGTCGCGCACAGCGCTCTTGCCGCGGCATGGCACGACACCAAAAACGAATGCACTTTGGCCGAGCCCCACCTCTTCGAGGCCTTGAGGTTGCGCCCCGACAGTAGCACGAACCACGCGAATCTCGGGTTCTTCCTGACCAAGATGATCGACTACCCACGCGCCCGCGAACACTTCCGCAAGGCCATCCAGATGGACCCGGAGGATTACGACAATTATCGCGGGTTGGCCGACGTGGAACTCGGGTTAGGGCGGTTCGAGGAGGCCGAAAAAGCCGCAACCAAGGCCGTCGAATTGCTCCCGAAAGATCACCGAAATCGAGCCTTCCTGAAGGGATTTCTCAAGTATTGCCGGGAGAGAAAAAAGCACGCCGCACAGGCCCAAATGGTTTGCGGACCGCTACTCCAGAAGTACCACAAAGACGGCCAACTACCTGCACCGAAGGATCTGGCGAGACTGATCAATTATTGTCTCAACGTCAAAATGTACCACCACACGGCGTTCCAGTTGTTCGAGCACCAGTTCCGTGACGATCCATCTTCGGCCACGTTGAACGACAGAGGGACGGCTTGCATGGCTGCCCTCTACACCGTCTTCGGTTTGAGCCAAGAGGGGGAACGGTTGAGCCCAAAACAGATCGACCAGATGCGAAAAAAAGCCCTGGGTTGGCTCCAGCAAAACTTGCCGAAGTACGAAGAGAAAATCCGAGGCCAAGAGATGACACGGAAACTCTCCCTGCGAATCGCGTCGTGGTTCCAGCCCTATCTCCTCGCAAGGAGACTTGTCCACGAACCGGAGTGGCGGAACCGAATTCCCGTCGCCGAGCGAGTCGCCTGGAGCAAACTGCACCGAGAAGCCAAGAAAGTCCTGTGGTACGACACGGCCGGAAATATGGCCGCACCAAGAGGTTCTGGGAATCGCCCTTTGCTCGCCTACCAGAAATATCTCAAAGTCGGGAAGTCGCTTTGGGGCAACCTTCTGGCGTCCGATCCGGTTGATTCTAACAAACGCCACAACCGAGTTCACTCCGTGAAACTCGAGGCGAACAAGGTGTACACGATCGATTTGGTCGGTAGCTTTGATACGTACTTGCGCGTGGCCGACCTGAAAGAGAAGCGGATGTTGGCCAAGAACGACGACGTTGCTCCCCCGAAAAACCTAAATTCTCGCGTCGTGGTTTCGCCCCCCAGGACCGACGAATACCGAATCATGGTCAGTTCGTTCAAACCAAAGACAGTCGGAGCGTATACCCTGAGTGCCCAAGAACTGGTGCCCTCCGGAAAACCAAAGGAGATCGAAGGCAAGCTAACGAAGGACGACCGGAAAGTCAAAAGTGGTCGGCGTCTCGACATCCATCCACTCACACTTTCGGGTGGTGAGTACTACACGATCGACATGAAAAGCCCAGATTTTGGCCCGGTGGTGTTGTTGGTCGACAAGCGAGGCAAATCAATCATGATCGACGACGGCAAACGAACCAAAGACGACAAGCGATCTCGTTTGTGCTTCGCGCCGCCGCGTTCTGGTACGTACCTCTTTTTCGTGACGAGCCGCGAGAAAGGCAAACTCGGGAAGTATGTTTTGCAAGTCCAGAGATACCGACGGACTGACGAACAAGCCGCGGTCAACGCTGCGGGCGACCCATAGCTTTGGGTCCGGTCAGAAAGTCGTTTTCGCCTTTTGGAAACGAAGGCCATGAAGCGATTTACTCACTTCTTCTCGGCCCGGCGAAGTGCGTCCGGGTCGATCCGCTGGAGGGCATTTCTTGCGTTTCGTCGCACAGTCACTGAAGAATCTTTCAACGCCCGCACAAGGGCAGGAACGGCAACCTTTGCAGACCGCCTCATCCGTCCGAGGGCATACGACGCATGAGTCCGGATGTGGAGCGATTCGTCCTTGAGACCTTTGGCAAGCGCGGCGGCCGCATCGGAATCGCCTCCGATGTAACCAAGTGCAAGTGCGGCAGCCCCGCGAACGTAAACGTCTTTGTCGTTCTCGAAGACTTTGATCAAGACGGGGATGCTGTCTCGGGCGAAGTATCTGCGACGCCCAAGACTGTCGGCGGCTTCCGCACGAACGTTGGCTTCCTTGTCTTTAAGGGCGGCGAGGAGAGCCGGTTGGATTTCGCGAGAGCGAGATCGAATGCGACCCAGCGCGTGGACGGCGTTCTGGCGAACGAGCTTGTCGTGATGTTTGATTTGTTTGAGCCAATATTCGACCGACTTTCCGTTGAACTCCGGTTCTCCTGCAACGAGAGTGCTACAAAGTCCCAGGACTATGCAAAGCGAGAGAAGCGGCTTCATTTCTCGCGACCCCTCAAAAGATGTTGGAATGCCTTGTAACGTTGTTGTTTTCATCATACCAACATGACTTGGCCAGCAACAAGGACAGCTCGCCACGAGAGGTATTTCTGTGGTTTGTATTTTAGTCGTTACGAGCCTGAGCCGCGAGGGAAGGAGCTGTCTTCGTCTTTGCCTCGCGGCTCAGGCTTGTAAAAACGCAAGGTTCTGTCTTTGGCCTTTGCCTTAATTCCCGAACCCCGTGACTCTCCGAACCCCTTCTTGGGACGAGTTCGACGGGTTACCCCCGGCAATGTCTCGGCGTTGGGGCGGCATGCCTTGCCCTGGAACCGGAGCGATGCCTTCCGGACCAACTCCACCAATCGAGCGTTCCCACTCGGTGGCATTCTTTGGCCCTTGCATCCCGGTCACCAATTGCAAAGAAGCGTGACAACGATTTTTGACGGCGACGTCTTTTTGAGTCTTCATGACGTGCACCAACGTTTGGACGACTTCCGGCCGTTGGCCAAATTTCGACAACGCCCGAACGGCGGCTAACCGTTCGATGTTGGTTTGCTGTTGGTCGGAAATACTTTTTTGGGTGGCATGGGCTCGGGCAACCTGGACAAGTCGAGGAATGGCTGCGGGATTCTCGGTCCGGCCTAAACTCTCTAAAGCCTGCTGACGAATCATTCCCGCGACTCGGCGATTGAAAATGTAGGCCGTGTCGTATGCCGTCTCAAGGGCTCGCACGGCTCGTGGGTCTTTGAAAGAACCCAGGGACTGAATCGCGGCCAGTCGGCAAGTCGGCGCGGGGTCTTTCGTCGCGGCGTTCAAGAGGATCGTGAACGCTTCGTCTTGGTCTTCCTGAGTTCCGCCGAATTGCATTGGCTCGCGCATCCGACCAAGATATTTGGCGCGGCGATCTCCTCGCTTGGTCGTCTTGACCACATCAATCGGACGAGGCTTTTCGATGGTGTCAGACCAATATTCCTTGGTGTCGAGCCAGAACGAATGACATCCCGACAGCATCAATACAAACGAGAACGCCGTCCCGACGATGGCGGCGGTCGTTCGCGTGCGCCGTGTTCGTCCTGTCTCGCCCATTAGCGGATGGGTCGAGACGGAGGGACGGTCGGTCTGCTTTTGGTGCGACGTT
>CAYYUU010000577.1:0-5510 GCA_964474955.1 uncultured Alcaligenaceae bacterium
AAACAAATATTCAGTGGCATGCAAGACTATTTGCTGACACCCTGTACTAGGTCGGCATGTGGCGTTGAAGGTCTTGCCGGAAGGGATGCTCCTTAACAACAAACTCAAGCGGCGGTTTGCCCGGGAAGCTCGGGCCGCTGCCCGATTGCATCATACCAACATTGTGCCAGTATTCGGTGTTGGTGAACAAGAGGGCGTGCCCTACTACGCCATGCAGTACATCCCCGGGTTGGGGTTGGATAAAGTGCTCCAAGACATCAAGCACTTGCAGATATCAGCAGTTGCGGCGGATTCAGCTAAGCAAGCAAAGCCCGACAAGGAAATTTCCGCCGCGGTTCTGGCTCATTCCTTGGTCACTGGAGAATTTCGTCCAGTGAAACCACCTGAGAGTTCGTGTTCGGATAGAACGGTTGACGCCCTTGATGTGGATTCAGATAAACCTTCGTCCACGCATCCCCAAAATGGTGCGCCCGACACTCAGGCGGTATCTTCCTCAGCCACCTTGCTTGTCGAGTCCGATGAATCGAACACCGAAAAGCAACGCCGAACTTACTGGGAAAGCGTTGCACATCTTGGCGAACAGGCGGCCGATGCCTTGGGTTACGCCCACAAACACGGCATCCTCCATCGTGATATCAAACCGTCCAATCTGTTGTTGGATCCGAATGGAATTCTTTGGGTAACCGATTTCGGTTTGGCCAAGGTCAAGGATAAAGATGACATCACCCACACTGGCGATGTGCTAGGCACTTTGCGTTACATGCCGCCTGAAGCGTTCGATGGACAAAGCGATGAACGAAGCGATGTCTACGCCTTGGGCTTGACGTTATACGAACTGCTAGCCTTGCGACCGGCATACGATGAACAGGAACGCAACAAACTGATCAGACAAGTAACAACAGCCGAACCGATCCGACTTCACAAGCTGAACCGACAGGTGCCACGTGACCTGGAAACCATCGTGCACAAGGCGATCGATCGGGAACTGGGCAAACGGTATCAGAGTGCGGACGAACTGGCTGAGGATTTGCGCCGCTTCCAGCGGGACGAGCCGATCAAGGCGCGGAAGACGTCCGTTTTGGAAACAGTGGCACGTTGGGCGCGACGAAACAAGGCGGGGGCGACCTGGATGGTGGTGGCGTTGCTGCTGCTGATTGCCGGTTCCATCGTCTCGTTCGCTTTTGCTATGGAAGCGGAAACTCAGAGACAAAAGGAACGTCAAAGGGCCGATGCTGAAGCCAAAGAACGCAAGAAGGCCAACGAAGCTAGAAAAGTTGCTGAAAAGAAGTCCAAGCCGAACGCAAAGCCAAAGAAGCCGAACGACGGGAAAAACTAAAGTACATCGAGCAGTTGTATCTTTCAGACATTCGCCTGGCCCAGAAGGACTGGGAAAACAACAACCTTCTTCGCATGAAGACTCTGTTGCAGCGACACGGCCCAGAGCGCGAGTACGACCGCGACTTGCGAGGCTTCGAATGGCATTACCTCAACACGCTGGCCAACTCCTACGCGCTCGACCTTCGAGTGAGCACAGGACCAGTCAACAGTGTGGACATCAGTCCCGATGGCAAGCGGATCGCCTTTGCCAGTGAGTCGATGGTGAAAGTGTGCGATGCTGAAAATGGCCGACCGTTGCTGGCATTGAGACATCGACCCCAGGTTGCGAACGTGGCTTTCGGTCCTCACGGAAAGAAGATCGTTATTGCAGGCGGACAGATCGTGAAAGTATGCGATGCCAACAATGGTCGGCGGTTGCTCAGCCTGAGACATGTTGGAGTCCGCAGTGCTGTGTTTAGCCCTGATGGGAAGCGTATCGCCAGTGTGGGCTATTTCAAGAGACTCATGATCTGGGACCCCAGGACCGGAAAAGAGTTGCGAACCATCAAGGGGCATAAACTTCCGATCAATTGCGTGGACTTCAGTCCCGACAGCAAGTTCGTGGTAAGTGGAAGCGGAGAGAGGAACCAACCTGGAGAGGCAATGGTGTGGAACGTCGACTCAGGCCAAAAAACCTTGTCGATTCCAGGTCATTCTCGCGGTGTTACCAGCGTAGCCTTTGGTCCGGATGGCAAGCGAGTGGTGAGCGCCAGTAAGTTCGGTGAGGCGGTAGTGTCCAATTTGGAAAGGCGGCGATTCTTCCGGTTCCAGGGCGGCACCGATATCTGGAGGAGTATCTCCAAGGTCGCCTTTAGCCCGGATGGCGATCGGATCGTCAGTGGCAGTGACGACAGTCGAGTGGCGTTATGGAATGCCAACAACGGGAAAATTATCGCCGCCTTCCAGGGGCATACGGACAGGGTCACCAGTGTGGTTTTCAGTCCCGATGGCAAGCGAATCGTCAGCGGCAGCAAAGATGGAACCGTCAAGGTTTGGAAATCAAAGGAGGACCAGCACGGTCTCACTCTCAAAGGCCATACAGAATTTGTGCAATGCGTGGCGTTCAGTCCTGATGGCAAGCGAATCGTCAGCGGAGGTAATGATCGAATCGTCAGAGTTTGGAACGCTACAACCGGCCAAGAATTGTTTGCCTTGCGCGGTCACACAGATACGATTCGTGGTGTGGCGTTCAGTCCCGATGGCAAACACATCGTCAGTGGAAGCGATGATAAAACCGTGAGAGTCTGGGATGCACAAAACCAGAGGCAAATCCTGGTTTTCCGGAGGCATACCGGTGCAGTCCGGTGTGTGGCGTTTAGTCCTGATGGCAAGCGCATCGTAAGTGGAAGTTCTGATAAGACACTAAAGGTGTGGGACGCCAACACAGGGAAGGCACTGCTTATCTTGAAAGGACACGTTTTCAGTGTAAAAGGCGCGGCGTTCAGCCCTGATGGCAAGCAGATTGCTAGTTGTTCCGGAGGTCGTGACCGCACAGTCAAAGTGTGGGATGCCGTCACTGGTAAGACCCTTCATACCCTTCATGGACACACCGGACAGGTCTGGAGTGTTGCGTTTCGCCCAGACGGCAAAAGGATCGTCAGCGTTGACTGGAATGGTGGAATCAAGGTGTGGGATGTGGCCGCTGGCGTGGAAATCCTTGATTTCCAAAGATTCAATACGCATATCAACAGCGTGGTGTTCAGCCCCGATGGCAAGCGCATTATTACCGGTGCAGGCTCCACGATCACGGTGTGGGATGTCACAAGGGGCCAGGAGCTTCTCAGCTTTGGACGGGGTTCCTCTGCAGTCGCGTTCAGCCCTGACGGCAACTCTATCTGCGCTTCAATTGGGAATGACATAACGATTCGCAAGGCACGACCACTTCCTCCACGTCAGGTATCTACTTCCGATCGTTCTGCCGCGGAGGTCGTCCTTTGCCTTGGCGGAATTGTCAAGGTGAACGGTCAAAACGTGAAGACACTCGCAAAACTTCCCAAGGGGAAGTTGAAAATTTCAGAAGTGAATCTGAACGCCTGTAAGGATACGGCTTCCATTCACCTTCGTCACCTCACAACCTTGAAGCATCTAAAGCAGTTGGATCTTGGTAACACCAACCTGACTGATCGGGACTTGAAGACGCTGTCAGAGTTTCGCCACCTCCCGATCCTTAACTTGCGAAACACCTTGATCTCGCCCAGAGGCATCGAGCAATTGAGGAAGTCGTTGAACAAAACCCGCATCGACTGGTGCGCTGCCAAAGACGTCTCTGCTGCCCGGTGGGTCACGAACGTCGGTGGCAAGGTAACCATCCTTATTGGAAGTGATCGCAGAATCGTTTCGAAGGTAGCTGATTTACCTGACCATCCAGTGCGCCTGGTCGAGATCGACTTAAAAAATTGTAAAAGTGTGACTGATGAAGATCTGGCTCAACTGGCCGATTTGATCGAACTGGAGAGGCTCTCGCTTTATGGGACCGGTATTGGCGATGCCGCGTTGAAGCATCTGGCTGGCTTGACCGACCTTCGGGAATTGGGTCTACAAAGGACCAAGGTCACAGGTGGGGGCTTCAAGCATCTGGCTGCATTGCAGAAAATGCAAGTGCTGATGTGCTGGAGCGCCCCCATCTCGGACGAGGGGACGGCTTTGCTGCCACAATTCAAGAAGCTGGAAAGGCTTTATCTCAATGGAAAATATCTGACGGTCAAAGGCATTCAGCCGATTGGCCAACTCCCCGAACTAGAACGGTTGGTGATAAATAGTCTCAGCCTGCCCGATGACGGTCTTGACGCCCTGACACACCTGACGAAGCTACGTCGGTTGTCTTTGCGAGGAGGACAACTGATTGACGACAATTTAGCTCCGTTGGCGAAGATACCTTCTCTGGAGGACGTGATGCTCGACGAAAACCTACAATTGACGGACACCGGGCTGCAGCACTTTTCTGGCTTGCCGAACCTCAAACAACTAAGCGTCAAACAAACCCAGATTACTCGCGATGGAGTGGAGAAACTCAAGAAGTACATCCCAGGTTGTGAAATCCTTTGGGAAACGAGTTCAAATTCTGACGATCACTAGAAGAAAAAAACTTGAGCACAAGTGATCGACAGGATGCAGAAAAATGTGATTCATCAGGTACGACTGGCGAGGGCAGATGACCACGTTCCTTGCAACTGTAGCCCACAGAGCATGCACCGGTTTAAGGCCTGTGCATCGTGCATGATGGACAGGCTAAGCCAGCAACAAACAGTCGACCGTCCGCGAACTGCCAGTACCTTGTTGAGAGTTTCGCGGCCGGTTATTACCACAATTTGGCAAAAGGAAAGAACATACAGATGGCTACTTTAAACATTGACATCCCCAGGTTTTACTGCCATCTCCGAAAGGAGTTCCTTTATGATGGAAAATCGCATGGAGACCAGCACATCAAGGTGTGTGTATTCGGTGTGGCTTCCATTTATGGTCACGCTTTGGGATTTCACGTCCTAACCGAGAACGGAGCGGTTATCTGGCGACTGCCAATCCATTCTTTATGTCACCGAATCGATGCGCCATCCATGGCTCTTGATTGGCTGCAATTCTGGGATTGTTTTAGCTACAACATCTGCTGCACAGAGTTCCAACGGCTGCAGGATTGCCGAGTCCGAGTTCAGCTCCGAGACCGTACCTGGGAAGGAGGACAATATATGTTCACCCTCGACTGGTACGGAAGCGAAGACTCAGAAGAAGCGGGAGACGGTGGTCACAAATGCGCACATGTCATCGCTTTGGATAATGGCAATTTTGCTGTGCAACCCAATAATCGGATCCAGTGGTTCTGCCCGGCATTCGTAACACCATTTCAGAAAAAGCCCGATTACCTGACAAACACTTCCGTGTGGAAAGTTGAGCGTGAAACGGAAACGTCAGCAGGTTTTTACTATGAGGATGTGAATCGAGCAAACCAACCCAGTCAGGTTCGACTCTATGCTAAGGGGCTACGTGTGGAGGCGAGGGCCGTGTCGGATGGAGGAACCGACTCAGAAACTAACGGTACCCGTTCACTCAAGCGCGGTTGAATCTCGCTCAGAAAATCTCCTTAATCTCAAATTTTCTTGCAAACTATTGATAGATGGAATTGTTGTGGGGTTTCGTTT
>CAYYUU010000578.1:0-5510 GCA_964474955.1 uncultured Alcaligenaceae bacterium
GTTCAAGGTAGGGGCGCAAATCGGGGGGGTGGCCATTTTTTGCTTGAGAACACTTTTCAGCGAGGGTCAGTGTGATCTCGAGCAGCTTCAGTTCGTCTGGACTCAATTGTTCAAGTTCCGCACAAAGCTCTTGAGCGTCTTCCGAAACTCCCTCGCTCACACCATCACCAGAACAATCTTCGTCAGATCGGAGACGAAATTGCTCAAGCACGGCCTGGACTTTCGCCAATTTCGCTTCGGCTTGCAGAAGATCAGCTTTGTTCGGTGCCATTTGGATTCTCTTTGCCTTGAACGTTTGGAACTTTTGCCAAGAACGAGCGATCTCGCAACTTCTATTCTACCCCATCCGATTCGCCTTAGCCATTCGCTGGAGTCTCGACAACAACGCATGGAATTCACGATAAAGCCGACGCCCTTCCGTGGGATCCAAATACTTACACGACACGGCGAAATGAATCCAACCTTGGGTACTCACGACCTTGGCTTCGGCCTCACACAGAGCCGCGACGAAGGCCGTTCGGTTGCGTCGTTTTTGCCACGCTTCGGCTATGAGGCTACACACAAGACGGGGAGCCAATCGGAAAGGAGCGGTGAGCGAGTCATTCTCGCGGTCTGGAAATGGTTTGGTGATTTCAAACACCTGCATGGCCAAATCGAAGGCTTGTTGATAAACCCTCAAGTCGGAATGGGAACGGACTTCAGCGGTCAAACTGATAGTTTCCATGAATGGCCTACACGGGTGATTGTTATGCCACGCTCATCCTCGCCGACTGCAAGGTATTATGGAGCAGCATGGTAATCGTCATTGGCCCGACTCCTCCGGGAACTGGCGTGATGGCCGAAGCGACAGGCTCGACCCCTTCGAAATCGACGTCGCCGGTCAACTTCCCGTCGTCCATGCGATTGATGCCCACGTCGATCACGACCGCACCAGGCTTGACCATGTCGGCCGTCAAGAAGTGAACCTTGCCAATGGCCACAACGACGATGTCGGCAAGTTTCGTCAACTCGGGAATGTTCGGCGTTCGGCTATGACATATCGTGACGGTGGAGTTGGCACCATCGGCCTTCTGCACCATGATCAAACCCAGTGGCTTACCGACGATGTTACTCCGTCCGACGATCACGACGTGTTTGCCTTCCGTCGCGATGTCGTGGCGGATCAGAATTTGTTGTACTCCAGAAGGCGTACAAGGCAAAAACCTGGGATGGCCCGCAGCGAGCAATCCCAAGTTCTCAGGACCAAAACCATCGACGTCTTTCATCGGAGTGACGGCTCGGACAATCGTTTCTTGGTCGATCTGTTTTGGCAGTGGCAACTGCACAAGTATTCCATGAACTTTCGGATCGAGATTCAGCGCCGCGACGACGTCCAATAACTTTTGCTGCGTCGTATCTCCGGGGAGTTCGTTCAACCAACTCGCCATCCCGACTCGCTCACACGCCTTGCGTTTATTGCGGACGTACACTTGACTCGCCGGATTGTTTCCGACGAGAACAGCCGCAAGCCCCGGCTTAAACCCATGTTGTTGTTCGAAAGCCGCGACGTCTTCCTTCAACTCGGCCTGCATGGTCTTTGCGAGTTTTTTGCCATCCAGTAACGTTGCCATTCTCAGTCCTATGTATTGACGACAGGAAAGTAGTCGGCACACTCCGTGTGCCGTTGTCTTTGGTTTGTTTTTGTTTGGAGTGCGGCAGCGAGCTGCCGCATTGGTATTTTCTGTTTCCTCGCTTGCGCTTCGGGTTGATGTAAGAGTTCCTCGCTTGCGCTTCGCGTTGGTGGAAAACCACCGAACTCAAAAGCGCCTGAAGCCATTTTCCCGCTGCGCTCTAGTCCTCGCTTGCGCTTCGGGTTGGTGTGTTTTGGAGCACAGCTAGACACCGCTTTGGCCTTTCCATCCCCACACGACTCTTGCAGTTCTCACGAATTCAACTTCTCCACCAACTTCGGCAGAATCACTCCCGACGGCCCTTGCATAGCGACATCGACAATCGAACTCGCATCGGTTGGATTCAAATTGACTTCGATGACATTAGCTCCGAACTCACGCGCGAGCAAGATCAGCCAAGCCCCGGGCCACACGACGGCGCTCGTCCCGACGACCAGGAACGCATCACATTCCTTCGCAGCCATCTTAGCTGCGATGAACACATCTTCCGGCAGAACCTCGCCAAACCAAACGACCGCCGGCCGCAAGTAACGAGCGCACTTCTCACACTCGGGTAAACCCTCAAGTGCATCGTCACGGTCTTCTTCGTAATCACACGCGACGTTCGAACACCGAATCCGCCGAAGGCTCCCGTGGACTTCCAGAACATTCGCGGTTCCGGCCTTCTGGTGCAAGCCATCGACGTTCTGCGTGATGAGCGTAAAGTTATCGTGACCGAAACGACGCTGGAGTTCCGCCAAGGCAAAATGCCCAGGGTTTGGTTTCACTTCGGCGAGTTGGTTACGCCGTGCGTTGTAGAACTTCCACACCAATGACGGATCTCGCTTGAATCCCTGAGGAGTAGCGACCGCTTCGACGTCGTGTCCTTCCCACAATCCGCCTTCGTCGCGGAACGTCTTCACGCCGCTCTCGGCAGACACCCCGGCACCGGTGAGAACGGCCACTCGTTTTGCTTCCCGCAAATAACCAGCGGTCTTCGCCAACGCGACTTCCAGATCGTCCGAATCGACGGGATGATGCATTCCTATTTCTCCTTAATACCCTCGGGGAGGACCTTGATCGATAGGTCCGCCCTCATTCGGACGTGTTCCGAAGCTGCCCCAATCATCTTCGTCTGCTGGTGGCTTGGAAGAAGCCGGGGTATCGGGTTTCGAGGTGGCGAACGCTCGGTTGAACGGGGGCAAGCACAGGAAAACAAACACCAACGCCGGATACAAACCCCAAAAAATGCCGAGCTGAATAAAGCTTGAGGAGAACGGCCCGCCCCCCTGCTCCTGAATCGCCTTAGTGAGTTGATCGGCTTGCTGCGGATTCATGAATTCTTCCTGCTTCCCAATCTTGGCCCAGTCAACGACTTCCTGTTTGGGCATATTCTCGGCAAAGGACGTCAGTCCGTAAACGACCATCAGGGCTAAGGACAAAAGACTCAACAAGGCATACACCCAGGTGAGCAACCGTCCCCATTTTTTGACAAGCAATAACCCGACTCCGGCAATCACTAGCGTCCACGACAGGACGATCTGCGAAATCAAAAACGCCGCCAACGCTTGGCCGAGTCCGGGTACGTTCGAAAACGCAATGTTCATGCCCCAGGCTCCCCATTCGGCCTGCAAACGTTGCTGGACCTTGGCATCGCGTTTCGTATCCGGCAATTCTTTATCCTTTTCCCCCAACTCTTTTTTCTTTTCTTCCAAGGCTTTTCTTTCGGCCTCCACGCCCTCCTTCAGTCGTTCCTTGGCTCCTTCCATCTTCGTTTGTACTTCGTCTATCGCTTTCTGGTTGGCCACAACACCAGCTCCGCCACAGGTGCAACAGAGCCCCCAACCAACTCCTACGATCATATTCATGATCGCCAAGCACATGACAATCCCGGGACGCTTTTTCTTTAGTCTGCTCATCTCAATTCGCTTCCATCACTACTGTTTTGGTACGCAACATGAACGGTCAGGGCGATTCCTCGCGTCCCAAACAGAAGTCCGAAAGTTGCTTTTCGCGGAGCGAAAAGCAACTTTCGAACTCCCAGCGAGAATGCGAGGACATATTCCTGCCGTTATTGTACCAACCAACTCGTGATCTGCTCCAAGGATGCTTGCTTATCCTGGGAGTGGACTCGCTTGGATTGGCCACTCGTTTTATACGCGGTAGCGATCCAACCTTTTCGGTCGATACCCTTCGCGTCGTGCAAATAGAGTTTATGCGGAGCACACAACGCCGCGAACGTCGGCATCCCACCATATCGCAAGGCGCCCGGCAACATCATATCGTCGCGCATACTTATGATGTTCTCGAACCGAAATTGGTTCATGTCGGCTACCGTGACATCGACTTTATCACCACACAACGCCCGAGCCAATACGACCCAAGGGCCTGCCTCGTCGAATCCCACGAGGTCGACCCTTTTGACTTCCTTCTTGCCAAGCACAAATGCTACGGTGCTCAAGACGTCATGGACTCGGTTTGCGAGAATCGGACGGTTATAGCCCCACGTATAACCGGCGTAGTTCTCGTTGACTTCTGGATACTTAGCACCTTTATATTGTCCCGTCAGGAACACGTCCGGAGCGACCACGGCACCACCGTTGTCTAGAATCTTCTTTACGGCAGGAACCCATTTTCCATCCTTCTTCAGGCTCGCCTTGCCCTTCGGGTGAATCCACACAACAGGTTTCGTTTTGAACTCATTCGCCCGAACGATGTAAATCGGGAACGTCCCTTTCGCTCCCTCGCGATGCAGATGTCCAGTCAACTCCGTTACTTCCTTGCCCTTGTTTACCTTCTTGTTCACGACTCGAAAATCAGCGTTCTTTGGTAGTGTGTCCTTCACCATCGTTTCGAGTGCCGTTCCAACAATCTTGTTAAACTGCTTCAATGATTCCTTATTTTTGGGAAACAACGCAGCGAGTTGCCTTTCCGATTGCTGGGTGAGAAAGTTTCGCAGTTGCGTAGCGTTCTTTGCGTTTTTCGGCAGCGGATGCTTCTCATCAAACACAGAAAGTTGCTTCGGTGGCACCGGCTCAAACGGCTGTTCTTCCACGGGTGATTGCAACCCAAGATTCAAATGCTTATTAAACCAGTCATACATAAATTCCCGAGCGACCTGGTTGTAGTTATGTTTGAACTGAGTAAACGCCTTGGCCTTGACGTTCTTTTTCTTCCCATAGAGCGCATATATCTTTTTTAGTTCGGGATATCCCTTGGTCTCGATTTCTTTGGTCCAGTCATCCGCACCACTCATCCCGAGAGGTTTCGGGGCGAACAACGCGGCGAGTTCTATGTTGCCTGTCTTCACCCGCAGATACGTACAATTCTCGCAAATGCAACCACCTTGCATGGCCGTCGAAACCATCACTGCCGGAAATGCGACCGCAGGTCGTTCATCAATGGCACACAGAATGAACGTTTGCGTCCCGCCACCACTCGCGCCAGTGACACCAATTCGCTTAGCATCGACTTCCGGCAAGCTCAACAAGAAATCGAGTGACCGAATACTATTCCACGTCTGCAATCCCATAAAACTTTGCAACTGCAGCTCGGCTTCGGGATCGAGAAAACCCTTGCGATGCTTGATCTGTTGGCTATCGGCATACCCAACCATGTCATAATGAAACACAACACAGCCCATCCGGGCCAACATGGCGCACCGAGCTTGTAATGGATACTTGGCCCCGGCCATTGTTTTCTCGGCACCTTTTTGAATCTGCTGTTTGGCCCCTTGATCACTTCGCTCGTAGAACCGACCGTTACTCCAGTGGCCATGCGGACACAGTATCCCGGGCACACGCTTTTTGCCTTTGGTGTTCGTCGGTCGATAGAGGTTACCCGTCACATAGAACCCGGGAT
>CAYYUU010000579.1:0-3247 GCA_964474955.1 uncultured Alcaligenaceae bacterium
GTACACAAAAAACACAAAAATCCGATGTTGGGGATTTTTGTGTTTTTTGTGTGCGCATTTTCTACCTTCCACTCGAAAAACGACCTCTCGAAAATGCCTCGGAAGTGTTAAATCACGTACACAAAAATCACAAAAATAAGGGCGAGGTATTTTTGCGCTTTTTGTGTGCGCATTTGCCGCCTCGGATTCGAAACAACATCTCAAAGGCGTTCTTTCGCGGAGCGAAGGACGACACTCAAAACTCAAAGACGACAATCATTCATGCGCCTGCCCCAACGTCTCGCAGCTCACAAATCAAAACAATTCCATCGTTCCACCACGGCAAAAATTTTTTTCCAACCGATGATATGTTTCCGCCAAAAATCTCGCATGTCCAGTCGAAGGGACAACACAACTTCCTTGAGTCCTCAGAGCCCTGAGTTGGTGTAACCACAGCGGAGTCTGAGGATCACTCCTTCCTCAATCCACACTTTGCAGGATTTTTGCAATGACAATCAAGAACTGGTTCAAAAAGTTCTGCGCCCAACGTCCATACCGAGCAGGTCGCAAACTTGGGTTGCAACTGGAAACTCTCGAAGATCGGGCCGTTCCGGCGCTGATCATGGTCAACAGCTTAGCCGATAGTCCGCTTTCCAGCTCGGGGGGCGCCAGTGACGCTTCGTGAGGCGATCTTTGCTGCGAACAACGACGTCTGGGTCTATCCTGGCGGTGTGAGTGGCGATGGGCACGACACGATCGCATTCGATCCCTCTCTCGCTGGGGATACCATCACCCTGATGGGAGGAGAACTCTTGATCACCGAATCCTTGACAATCCAGGGGCTAGGTGCAGACTCGCTGACCCTCAGCGGTGGGAACAACAGCCGACTGTTGAACCTGGCAGGCGACGGTGCCAACGTCTACAACATCAACGACATCACTCTCGCCGACGGAAACAGTGGGGATATTCGATCCGGCGGTGCGGCGATCTTGATGACCGCTGGAAACGAGACCCTCAACCTCAACCGCACCGTACTCCGCAACAACCAGACCAACAACAAGCCTGGTAGTGCAATCACTTCCGTACTTGCCACGCTGAACGTGACGGATAGCACCATCCTCAACAACGGCTCGGGACAGGGCACCATTTATTTGCAGGATAGCACGGCCTCGTTCACCAACTCCACGCTCAGTGGCAACACCTGGGAGTTTGGGTCGATCTCGGCTCGGAGTGTCTATGGGACTACCAACCTGTCACTCACGAACACCACGTTTGCCAACCATCAGGGGCACGGAGGTGGGGTGTTCTATTCCGCAGAGTTTGCCGGTGCCGTGACCAACATCGAATATCGAAACTCAATTTTCGCGAACAACGGGTCCAGTTTTGCCGTGGGTACGACCAACGGGACCATCACAATATCCTCGCTCGGCAACAACATCCTTGACGACGTGGCCGGCGACACCACCAACAGCAGCGACCAATTTAACACCAATCCATTAATCGGGTCTCTTACGGAGAAGAACGGCACCTTCATCCACCCCCTCTTGCCCGGCAGCCCAGCCATCGACGCGGCCAACAACGTCCCGGCTCCCACGCAGGACCAGACTGGCCAGGCGCGGAACGATGGTGACGGAGACGGAATCGCCGACGCAGACATCGGTGCCGCTGAGTTTGTCAACTCCACCCCGATCTTGGCAGACCAAGCGTTCCACGTCGACGAGAACACCACCGCCGTCGGGACGATCATAGTCGCCGACGACGATTTGCCCTTCGACAGTTTCACGTTCGATCTCTTGGCCAACGGCGACGATTTTGGGCACTTCTCCATTGATTCCAACGGCGAGTTGACCTTCCGTTCCGCTCCAGATTACGAGTCTTCGTCCGACTTCGACGGGAACAACGTGTACGAAGTGGCAGTGCGGGTCCGAGACCTCAGGGGTGCCACGGCCACGGCCACAGTGACGGTGACGGTCGATCCGGTCAATGACAACGCTCCCGTTTTCGTTTCCCTACCCTCCACTCAGGCTGTCGAAGGCCAGCCCTATTCGTATACCGGATCGATCATCTTCCTTCCGTGGAATCCGGCTGGGGAACGAGTCACCGATCCGCTCCCTTTGACCGTGAACACCACCAATGAGTTCAACTTCGTTTACTCGGACTCGAACAGCTTCAAACGGGAGAAGAATTCCGGTACACAGAACTTTGTCATCAACGAAGAATACTACGCGGGCATCCAAACCGACCCAGGCGAAGGCGGGGTTCGGATCACAACGGACCCGTTTATTGACCTCGTCATCCCTTTCAACTCAGGTCCCTGGGTAACCGACGCCGATGCAGGCGACACAGTAACGTATTCGCTTGACTCGAACAACTCTCCGGACGGGATGACGATTGATCCCACAACTGGTGTTATCTCCTGGACCCCAACGTGGACGCAAGTCGGTGACAATGGGGTGACAATCATCGCAACCGACTCCGCAGGCAACACTGCCTCCCAGACCTTCACCGTCACAGTCGTCAACCTGAATCCCTGGTTGCCCTCGGACACCGACGCGGCGGCCAAGACCGTTGCCGAAGACGCAAGCAACGGAACGCCTGTGGGGATCACCGCATCCTCAACCGATCCAGGAGGAGCCACCGTCACCTACCGACTGACCAACGACGCAGGTGGAGCGTTCACGATCGACCAGGATACCGGAGTCATCTCCGTACTGGACAACGCTCTGCTTGATGGTGCGGACACCGTCAGCATCGCCGTCGAAGCGAGTGACGGCATCGGCGGAACGAGTACGACCGAATTCGACATCGTGGTCACCAACGTGGCCCCGCAAGTCACCTCCGTCTCGACGGATGCCTCTTCGACGAGTCCGGTGACAACTGGCGAGACAGTGACGCTCTCGGGATTGTTCACCGACGTGCCCTTCGACACACACATCGTCACGATCGATTGGGGAGACGGCAATTCGACGACACTCGGAACTGTGGATCAAACAGCCGACAGCTTCGCTGCCACCTACCAATACGATACTGGTGGAGTCTACACCATCACAGTGACGGTCACCGATGACGATGGTGCCAGCACCCAGGCCACAACCTCCGCCTTCGTCGGTGGTGTTGGGTTGGTTGGAGACCGCTTGTACCTTATCGGAACCGATGGAGCCGACCGAATCACTGTCTCGGAACGTCGAGGACAGATCTACGTCCGCGGAAGCCTGGACGGCGGGCGATCGTTCCGGTTCACTTACGACACAGCTTCCGTCAGTTCCGT